>CASETU010000052.1 GCA_949290895.1 uncultured Bacillota bacterium | reverse complement strand
TTGCGATTGAGGCATCAATCGTTATTGTAAACAGTGGTTTTTCAGGCGAAAAGCCATTAGCCCCTCGGGTGTTTAATGTTAGCCTGCGCCGCGGCGAGCCGCGCGATGGGCACCCTAAAGGGCGAACAGGATACGTACGTCAACCCGATTTTGTTGCAGAACTCGATCGTCGAGGGGTCGCCGCCGTGTTCGCCGCAGATACCCAGCTTGATGTCGGGGCGGGTCTGTCTGCCGAGCTCCGCAGCCATCTTCACGAACCTGCCGACGCCCGTCTGGTCCAGCCTTGCGAAGGGATCGCTTTCGTAAATTTTCTTTTCGTAATACGCCGAAAGGAATTTGCCCGCGTCGTCGCGGCTGAACCCGAAAGTCATCTGCGTCAAGTCGTTGGTGCCGAAGGAGAAGAATTCCGCCTCCTTGGCAATCTCGTCGGCGGTGACCGCCGCGCGCGGGATTTCGATCATCGTGCCGACTTTATAGTGAATACCGACGCCCGCTTTTTCGATACATTCGTCGGCGGTCTTGACGACGATACCTTTGACGTAAGCGAGTTCCTTGACTTCACCGACGAGCGGGATCATGATTTCCGGAACGATGTTCCATTCGGGATGCTTTTTGGAAACGTTGATGGCGGCGCCGATGACCGCGCGGGTCTGCATCGCCGCGATTTCGGGATAAGTTACCGCAAGGCGGCAACCGCGGTGTCCCATCATCGGGTTAAATTCATGCAAAGACGCGATGATGCTTTTTATCTTGCTCACCTTCATGTCCATTTCCTTGGCGAGGGCGGCGATGTCCGCTTCCGCCGTGGGCAGGAATTCGTGAAGGGGCGGGTCGAGGAAACGAATGGTCACGGGATAACCTTCCATCGCCTCGTAAAGCGCCTCGAAGTCCCCCTGCTGCATGGGCAAAAGTTTCGCCAGCGCCTTTTCGCGCTGTTCCACCGTGGAAGAAACGATCATTTCGCGCATCGCGGCAATCCTGTCGGCGTCGAAGAACATGTGCTCCGTTCTGCAAAGCCCGATGCCTTCCGCACCGAATGCGCGCGCCTGTTTCGCGTCTTTCGGAGTGTCGGCGTTGGTGCGTACCTGCAATTTGCGGTACTTGTCCGCCCACGCCATAATCCTGCCGAAATCGCCCGAAACGGTGGCGGCGACGGTCTTGATCGCCTCGCCGTAAATGTTGCCCGTAGAGCCGTCAAGAGATATATAATCGCCCTCGACGAAGGTCCTTCCGCCGAGCGTAAAGGTCTTGTTTTCCTCGTCTATCTGAATTTCGCCGCAGCCGGAAACGCAGCACGTACCCATGCCGCGCGCCACGACCGCCGCGTGGGAAGTCATGCCGCCGCGCACCGTTAAAATGCCCTGCGCGTAGTGCATGCCTTCGATATCTTCGGGGGAAGTTTCCAGCCTGACGAGCACGACTTTTTCTTTCTTTTCCGTAGCCCATTTGGTGGCGTCTTCCGCCGTGAACACGATTTTACCGCAAGCCGCGCCGGGCGATGCGGGCAGAGCGCGCGCGATGGGCGTCGCCTTTTTGAGGGCGGCGGCTTCGAACTGCGGATGCAAGAGCGCGTCGAGCTGTTTGGGATCGATCATCAGCACCGCCTCTTTTTCGTCGATCATGCCCTCGTCCACCAAATCGCAGGCGATTTTGATGGCGGCGGCAGCGGTGCGCTTGCCGTTTCGCGTCTGCAGCATGAAGATCTTGCCCTCTTCGATGGTGAATTCCATATCCTGCATATCGCGGTAATGCTTTTCCAGCTTTTCCACGATGTTTTTAAACTGTTCGTAAACAGCAGGATTGTCCTTTTTGAGCATATCGATGGGCTGCGGCGTGCGCACGCCGGCGACGACGTCCTCGCCCTGCGCGTTCATCAGATATTCGCCGTAAAGTCCCTTTTCGCCCGTGGACGGGTTCCTGGAAAACGCCACGCCCGTGCCCGAGGTGTCGCCCATGTTGCCGAACACCATCATCTGCACGTTGACCGCAGTGCCCCAGTCGCCGGGGATATCGTTCATGCGCCTGTAATAGATGGCGCGGGGGTTATCCCAGGAACGGAACACCGCGCGGATCGCGCCCATGAGCTGTTCGTTGGGGTCAGACGGGAAGTCCGTGCCGATCTTCGCCTTGTATTCCGCTTTGAAGAGGCGGGCGAGTTCCTTCAAATCGTCCGCGTCCAGCTCGGTATCGAGTTTCACGCCCTTTTTCGCCTTCATCTCGTCGATGAGCGCTTCGAAATATTTTTTGCCGACTTCCATGACGACGTCGGAATACATCTGAATAAATCTACGGTAAGAATCGTATGCGAAACGGCGGTTGTTGGTTTTTGCGGCGAACCGCTCCACCACTTCGTCGTTAAGGCCCAGGTTCAATATGGTGTCCATCATGCCCGGCATGGACGCACGCGCGCCCGAACGCACGGAAACGAGCAACGGGTTGTCCATATCTCCGAATTTTTTACCCGTTATCTTCTCCAACTTGCCGATGTACTCCATGATCTGCGCGCGAATTTCCTCGTTGATGGTTTCCCCGTCACGATAATATTGCGTGCACGCTTCCGTGGTGATGGTGAACCCCTGCGGAACGGGCATTCCCAGCCCCGTCATTTCCGCGAGATTCGCACCCTTGCCGCCGAGAAGTTCGCGCATTTTGCCGTTCCCCTCGCTGAATAAGTAAACATACTTCATTCCTGCAACTTCCTCCGAATAAAAATTTAACAGTAAATTTAATAACACAGCCGACGCGCCGCCGGCTACACTATTCTACACTAAAACGTCGTTTATTACAAGCGCTTTTATAAAAAAAGACAGTTTTTTTGTCAAAACTCACACATTTTTAAAAATTCTTTGAGGGATTTGGGTTCATCTTTCGCTACAGAACGCAAATATTTCGCCGTAAGCCGCAGCGCGCGCACGAAATAATTGTCCGCGACGCCGAGCTCCGCTATGTCCTTTTCCCGCACCGTACCGAGCTGAAAAGCGGAAATTTTATTCAAAAGCTCATACGTCACGGGACTGACCTCCACGGCGTTTTCCGTGCGGCAGTTTTCGCAGTAACCGCTGCCCGTGGAAAAATCGAAAAACACTCTGCCGAGCGGCTCGCCGCATCCCGCGCAGTCCCCGAAACGGAGCGAATATCCTATCTCTTTCAGCGCGTGAAGAAGAAAGATCAAAAGCAGGGCGTCGGTAGGAACGTCGGTATACGCGCAGTTTTTCAAAAAACGCACCGTTTCAAAAAACAAGCCGCTCGAAACGGCGTTTTCCGGGCAGAACTTCAAAACGAACTCCGTCGCCGCGCTCGCCGCGTAAAAGCGGAATATGTTTTCGCGAAGGGGATAAAAACTGTCGGTAAGCGACGCGTTCGTCACCGTCTTCATATTGCCGCCCGTCAGGATATATTCGGCAAAACAAAAAGGCTCGGCTGCAAACTTAAGCTTTGCCCCGGCCTTTTTCACTCCCCGCATTTTTGCCGAAATTACCCCTTGTTCCAGCGAAAACAGCGTTAAAATTTTGTCGTTGTCCGCGTAGTCCACGCTTCTCAGCATCAATGCGTTTACTTTTTCTTCCATGTTTCTCCGTTTTTACTCTTGCGCTTTTTTCCGCCGCAAAGAAAGCGAAAAAATCACTTTTCTTTCAGCTTTTTATAAAGCATGTAGTAAGAGATATTGCCCGTTTTTTCAAATAACTCCCACGCCGAATCGGCGGGATTTTCAAAGTCGAATTTATTCTTTTCCATAGCCTTAGTATGTGCAACGGAAAATTTTTATGCGTTAAAATTCTTCTTCGCCGTAACCGTATTCCTTGATGAGGCGGCGGCTGTTGCGCCAATCCTCCTTCACCTTTACATAAGTGGTGAGAAATACTTTCTTCCCGAGCAGCTTTTCCATATCCTCCCGCGCAAGGGTGCTCGCTTTTTTGATAGCCGCACCCTGTTTGCCGATGAGTATGGCTTTATGGTTGGCTTTTTCGCACACGATATCCAGCGAAACGTTCACGACGTCGCCGCGGTCGACAAACTCCGTAACGATGACCGCCACCCCGTGCGGCACTTCCTTATCGAAACCGAGCAGGATTTTTTCCCGCATGATCTCGGAGAGCATGAACCGCTCCGATTTATCCGACACGATGGGAAAATCGTAAAGCTTTTCCCCTTCCGGCAGGACGGAAAGAATGACTTTGAGCAGTTCTTTCACGTTCTTCCCCTTGCGCGCCGAAACGGGAACGATTTCCGCCTTTACGGACGAAAGCTCTTTGATTGAGGCGATGAGTTTATTTTCCGAACAGATATCGATTTTACTGAGCGCGACGATGAGCGGCAGCCCGCATTTTTCGTAGCGCAAAACGAGTTTTTTATCGCTTTCGCTTAAGCCCTCGTGCACGTCAGCCACCAGCAAAACGGCGTCCACGTCCTTCGCGGTCTGCTCCGCCGTCCTCTGCATAAGGGAATTTAAGGCGTTATCCGCCTTGTAAATGCCGGGCGTATCCTCGAACACGATTTGATACTCTTCTTCCGTCAGAACGCCGAGAATGCGGTCCCGCGTGGTCTGCGGCTTGGGCGAGACGATGCTCACCTTTTCGCCGACCAGCACGTTGACGAGGGTGGACTTGCCCGCGTTCGCCCTGCCGATAACGGCAACCGTGCCAGCTTTCATTTCTCTTCCTCCGGATAAAGTTTGCCGATGACCGCCTTTTCCAGCGCGCGCATCTGTTCTTTATCTTCCGCAGCCATGTGATCGTAGCCGAAAAGATGCAAAAGTCCGTGCAACAAAAGATACCCGATCTCCCGTTCGGTGGAATGTCCGTATTCCCTTGCCTGCTCTGCAGCACGCTTTTCGCAGATGGCGATCGAACCGAGATAGACGTACGGCCCCTCCGTTTCGTAAGGAAACTCCTCCGCCGTGACTACCCTGCCGCGTATCCCGTCGAGCGAGGGAAAACTCAGCACGTCCGTCACCTTATCTACGTGCCGCGCCATGCTGTTGAGCCGCTGCATTTCGTCCTCTTTCAAAAAGGTCAGTTCTGCGCGGAGCTTGTCCTTCTGCCCTAAAAGCTTATATACTTCTTTTGCGAGTTTTTTATAGTTTACGTCCCTCGAAAGACATTCTATCACAAGTTTTCCCATATCATTCCGATTCTTCCGTTTTGATTTCTTCCAGATTGACTTTCGGATATTCTATCCTGCTGTGGTAAACGCCCGTCAGGGTGTTGACGATGGTGTTCCTGATGATGTTGAGTTCCTTCATCGTGATATCGCAGTCTTCAAACTGCCTGAGCTGCATGCGCTCGTTGATGAGCTTGTTCAAAAGCGAATCGACGCTTTCGCGATTGCGGTCCTTTAAGGTACGCACCGCCGCTTCGCCCGCGTCGGCTATCATCAATATCGCCGCTATTTTGGTCTGCGGTTTGGGGCCCGAATAAGAATATTTTTCGATATTCACTTCCCCGCCGTCTGCAAACTGTTTCGCCTTTGCGTAGAAATACATCATCGGCATGGTGCCGTGGTGCTGCAAGCAGATATCCGCGATCTCCTGCGGCAAACCGTATTTTTTGACGATGTCGTAGCCGTCTTTTGCGTGCGCGCGGATAATGTTGGCAGAAAGTTCCGGCGTCAAATCGTTATGCGGGTTGCGCCCGTCCTGCTGGTTTTCCTTGAAAAATTCCGGCTGTTTGAGTTTGCCCATGTCGTGATAATACGCCGCACAACGCGCCAAAAGCGCGTTTTCGCCGATGGCGATGGCGCAGGATTCCGCAAGGTTGCTCACGACGATGGAGTGGTTGAACGTGCCGGGCGCCTCGTCGATCATGCGCTTGATGAGAGGCGCGCTGTGCTCGGTGAGCTCCGACAGACGGTAACTCGTGAGCTTATTGAAGAGCCATTCGAAAATCGGCAGTATCGCCATGAAAAGCACGACGGAAAGGACGGCCGAACTCGCCCCCGCCACGATCCTTTCGGGATATTTCAAAAGGTTGGTCTGTTCCAAAAGAACCAGACACACCAGCACGGGCACCATCATGGTGAGGCCGCGGCCGAACACCTTGATACGCGCGCCAACCCCGTCGATGAGATATACGCCGACGATACCCGTCGAAAACCCGATGACGAGGGAGGAATACTGCGCGAACTCGGAAACCGTGTTGGCATAATTCGCGTTGGTGAAAACGTCCATCAAAAAGGTCAGAAGGGAAGTGACCACGTTGACGAACACCGCCGAACGGCGGTTGACGAGTAGAAGCGTGAGCAGTCCGCCCAACACGAGCGGGCGGAAATAAATATTGATGTATCTGCCCGAAAAGTAGTTGCAAACGACCGTTATCTCGATGATGAGAAAGATCATCTCCACGTCTTTCGGGGTGCGTATCTGCTCCCTGTTTTCAAAGATGAGATAGATAAAGGAAACGGTCATGACGAGCACCAGAATGAACATGAGGTACACGAACTGCCCGCTCCGCGTGCGGAAATATTCCAAAAAACCGAGCTCCACGGCGTTATAGCCCACGCCGTTCAAAAAGATGGAGCCCACGAGGATTCCGCCCATTAAGATGATGTTCAGCACGAAGATAGTCAAAAACGACGCGATCTGCTTTTTCGACCAGCGCTTGTGCTTGCGTAATTTCGTCTTTACCATTTGCTTTTAAGAATTTTTTTCCTTTTTTTCGTAAGCCGCGATGATATTCATCACCAGCGGGTGCCGCACGACGTCCTTATGCGTGAGCGTTATCACCGAAATGCCTTCGATGTTTCTGAGGATTTCCGCCGCATGTTTCAAACCCGATTTTTTGCCTTCGGGCAAGTCCACCTGCGTCACGTCCCCGGTAATTACCATTTTACTACCGTCGCCAAGCCGTGTCAAGAACATTTTCATCTGTTCTTTCGTGGTGTTCTGCGCCTCATCAAGAATGATGAACGCGTTGCTCAAAGTGCGCCCGCGCATATAGGCGAGAGGCGCGATCTCGATGACGCCGCGCTCCATCAGCTTGAGATAGTTTTCCAGCCCGAACATCTCCTGCAGCGCGTCGTAAAGCGGGCGGAGATACGGGTCCACCTTGTTTTGCAAATCTCCCGGCAAAAAACCGAGTTTTTCCCCTGCCTCCACGGCGGGGCGGGTGAGGATTATCTTTTCTACGTTCTTGCTTTTATAAGCCGCGACCGCCAGCGCCACCGCAAGATAAGTCTTGCCCGTTCCCGCGGGGCCTATACCGAATACGACGGTGTTCTTCTTGATGGCCTCCGCATATTTTTTCTGCCCTACGGTCTTGCATTTTATCGGCTTGCCGCGGGAGGTTACGGCGATGACGCCGCTCATGATGCCCGCAATATCGTCCGCCGCACCCTCTTTGACGAGTTCCGTGCAGTAAATCAAACGGCTTTTGTCGATAGGCTCCCCCGCTTCCGCAATCTGGAGCAGTTTTTTCGTAACTTCCGCCGCGACGGTAACGTTTGCAAGTTCCCCGCAAAACTCCACCGCCGTACCCTTCACCGAAAAGACGATGTCCAGCTCGCTCGCAAGCACGTTCATGTTTTCGTCGAGCACGCCGAGCACTTTCTGCAAAAGCTCCACGTTGCCGCAATCGACGCTCAGTTTAACTTTTTCCAAAGAATCTCCTTTATTTGACTTTTATCCTGTATTTTAAGGTCACTTTATACAAAAACCGATCGCCTTTCGGTTCTTTTTTTATGCTTTCTTCCACGATTTCGCCCTCCGCCTGCGCGGCGGCGAAGGCAAATGCCTTTTCTTCGTCGTTTTCCCCGCCGAGCCAGGTGTATTCGCTTTCGCAAAGGAGGGTCACCGAACCGAGCACATACGTTTCGTATAAGGTGTCCTTGATTTCGTTATAACCGCCGACGAGCACGTCGCCCCGCCTAACCGAATCCCCCGCCGCGACGAGCGCCGTACCCCGCAGGACCATTATGCTTTCCACCACGCCGTCGACGGGACTGACGAGTTCCTTTCTGTTTGTATCGACGATGCCCGCGGCCTCGGGCGAAAGGACGAGATGTACTTTGACGTGCGTCCCCCGCTTTTCCACCGATACAAAGGAAAAAACTTCCGAGCTTTTAAGCAGCGCCGAAGACGCCGTTTGCAGCTTTTTATCGTCTGCAAAGGCAAACGGGACCACGCCGCACTCCTCGAGCACTTCCCCTGCGTAGTCTTTATACACGGCGCCGCTGCCCGAATAATCGACGGACAACACATAAAAATCCGCCGCGACGACCGCAAGCGTGAACAAAACCGCGCCGACGATCACCCCCACACGGGAAAAAAGCGCGGCAAACGGGGCTAAAACTCCCCGTTTCTTCACTTGTTTTATATTATAACACAAATCCTTTGTAATTGCAAAAAATTTTTTCAAATCTTGCGAATCCACGGCGAATTCCGTTTTTTTGGAGCCGCGCGCCTTCACGTCGTACAGCGTTATTCCCTTTTTTTGCAGGGTATTCAAAAGCCTTTCGCGGTTTAGACCTTCGACGGCAAATACGGTCAAACAGAGTTTTTTTGCCATACGTCACCCCCGTTTTACGTCGAAACCGTCGATTTTACCGACGATGACCGCGTCGCCCAGCCCGTATTTTTTCAACGCGAGATTTTCCCCGCGCACGACGAGCTCGCCTTTTTTCAAGAAGAGGACGACTTCGTCTTCTTTATAGCTTTTGATTCCCTTTACGTTCTCGAAATACCCGTATCCTTCGGCTATCACCGCTTTATAAGCGCCCGCACCGGCCTCCACGCCGAGGCGGAACAATACCGAGTTCACAAAATCCATGTCCTTTCTCCCGCGTTATGCTTTTTCTCTTATATCAGTTTATGAACGCGGAAACGCGGATAGAATGAAAAAAACGTTTTCAGCCATAAAGTCGAACGTGCCGAGCGCAACCCGACGCTTTCCGAAACGAACGCATTTTCAAACAGAAAAACTGCGGGGCGTTTTTCAAAACGCCCCGCAGGGAAAATCATTTGTTTTTTAAGAAATTCAGTTGCGTTTCGCCTTCATGAGCGCCTGCAGGATGAGCTGTATCATTCTGAGCAGAGCTACGATAAACTGCATGATGTACTGCACCATATAGCTGCGGTAAATCTTTTTGACGGTGAAAAATTCCTCCCGCGTGAGAAATGTTTCGTTTTGCAGCCATTCTTCCGCGCAGGCGATGGCTTTTTTCTCCACGGGAATGTTCAAAAGCGTGACGACAAACCCGAATATGATGAACAAAAACCCGAGCGCGATGGCGCAGATGGTCAAAATAAAGGTATGCGTTACCAAAAGATCGACGATAACGCCCACGATGACCAGCGGAATGAAGAGTATCGGCGCGAACACGCCAAGACCCTGCAGACGGCTGCGGACGATCATCTTCTTGTCGCCGTCGCGGTGCTGTTTCGCCAGCGCGACTTTTTGCGCAGCCAGCGCCACCGACGTCACGCTGGTCTTGTCGATGGTATATTTTCTCAAATACACCGTCTTTTTCATGATGCTGTAATGATTGCCGAAGAGCAGCATGCGCAGAAACGTGCATTTTTTGACTTCCACGTCGGGCATGCCGTTTTCATCGAGCAGTTTGCGGGCGATCTGCGCCCCGCTGAGCCCTGCGGCGTTTTCCGTACGGTTGCCCTTCCAGTAACCGATGGCAACGTAAATCTGACTGATGAGCGCCGCGAGGACAGCAATCCCCAAAAGCACGCTGACGCCGATATAGACGACGGTAAGCCCGTCAACGTTTGCCGCCAACAAGTTGACCATAATGTTCCCCTCCATGTTTTAAAATTATCCTATAATCGCCTTTACGACGATAACGATTACGACAACGAGGCAAATCAGCCTCGCCAAATTCGACAACACTATATAGCGTTTCCGCCTGCGGCGGGAAAGCTCGTCGCGCACGTAAAACCCGTCCTCGATCTCCACCATGCCGCTCCCGACGTTTTCCACCGCAGGAAAGGCCCTTTCTCCCTTTTCATCGAGATAATGCGCGAACCTCAAATCGATGCGCCCGTTTTGGTAGGCAGCAAACTTCACCTTGCAGTCGAGCGCGTGCACAAATTTGCTATATCGCGGCGTGCATATCCCGAAAACGCCGATGATCCAGAAAAATGCGGCGTAAAGCCACCAAAGCTTTGCGGCGAATTCCGAACGCCGATAAAAGCGCAGCGTCACTTCCTCGCCGTCCGCCGCGGCGATATCCACGAATTCCGCACCGTTTTCCCTGTTGACGGTCAATTGATTTTCGCTCTGAAACACCGCCACGTCCCCGCGGTTTATAAGATAAACTCTCATGCTACGCCCCCATTCCGTAAAAGGAAACGGCGGCAACGGTCATCACCGCGGCGCATAGCACTGCGGAAACCACGCGGCCGACGCGGCCTTTTTTTTCTTTCTGCACGAACGCGAGCACGACGGAAACGACGATGAACGCCGCGGTGAGCGCGATCATGAGCGGCATCGCCACGCTGAAAAATCCGTAAGCGCGGTTGGCAAACTGCTCCACCTCTTGAACCTCCTGCGCGTCTATCGTCATGCGGAACCGTTCGCGGAACCCTTCGTTGAGCAAAATCAAAAAGAACGTACACACCACGATAGCGAGCATAATGATGATTTTCATAACGAGCGCCACTGCCATTACCGTAATATACGCCATGATCAAAGCGGGAATGTACGCCAAAAACGCCATCAGCCAACCGAGACGAATGAGCGTGGAACCGAGCCGTTGTTCAAACTGGCTCTTTACGATCAGATTATCCATTTCGTTTTTAAATATCCCCTTTTTTTATTTATTATAACATCTCGCTATCGGTTTGTCAATACCGAGTTTTTACGCATACGTCCGCCCGTTTTCAATAAAATGCGGCAAATTTTTCTTTCGCGGTGTCGCGAGCGCAATCGGATAATAAAAAATGCGGAGGCACGTTCAAACGTGCCTCCGCATAAAATCGCTTTGTTTATTATTTTGCATAGAAATTGATGAGACAGCCCTTGGCGATAATCTCCTTTTCATCGGCGGTGAGCGGGTCGATTTTCAGTACCACGTCCCGCGCATTTTCACCGTAAACGCGGGCGGGAAACTCCGTATCGCCGTTCAGGAGCTTTTTCCTGACGTCGGGAACGTATATGAGCTCCCCGACGGCAAAATCGTTCTTTTCCGCCAAAAACGGGAGCATGCCCCAGTTGATGACGTTGCTTCTGTAACGCTTAGTCGCATAAGATACGGCGATATTCGCCGCGCCGCCGAGCACGCGCTGGCAGGACGCCGCCTGCTCCCGCGCCGAGCCGTCGCCGGGTTTCACGGCGCAGACCACGCTGCCGTAGCTCGTGTTTTCTTCGCGCACGCCCTCCACGTTCGGGAACGTTTCCGCCTGAACAGCCTTAGCACGCGCGACGTACTGCGGATCCTTGCGGGAAAGCGCGAATTCCGCGAGCTTGAGCGGATTCGAACGGTAGGAAGACGTTTCGCCGCTGGGAATGAGTTCGTCGGTAGTCGTGACGGGATCGGTGAGCACGCTGACCACCCTTAAAAGCAGGTTTTCTTTAAGAGCAGGCATCTTCGGCCAGTCGGCGATATTCGGCCCGTAGCGGAGTTCCTCGCCCGTCTGCGCCTTTCCGATGCCGTCGTAAACGCGCGCGCGGTATATCTTGTCGCAGAAATAATACTTTTTCGCCTTTTCGGTATATTCGATTTCGGTCGCCGCGGTGATCGCGCCGCCGTTCTTCGCCGTGGCGGCAATGCTGCGCGCGTCCATCAGCGCGACCGCCGCGAGCTGTCCGCCCGACGGCTTGCTGCCTTCGCGGCTTTCGAAGTTGCGGGTGGTGTGGCGCACGGAAAGCGCGTT
>CASETU010000051.1 GCA_949290895.1 uncultured Bacillota bacterium | reverse complement strand
TTTGATGCCGCGGCGAATGGCGTTCTTCACCGCCGCCCGTTCGCCGTCCGCCTTTACGTCGAGATAACGCAGGGTATTGTTGACGTTCTGGCGGATTTCCGCCATGAGATTTTCGTCGATGATGATGCCCTTGCTGATGATGTCGGTGCAGACGGGACGCCCTTCTTCCGTACCGACCACCACGACGAGCAATCCGTCTTCCGAAAGGTGTATCCTGTCGCGCAGCACGACGCTTTCCGAACCGTCGATGCCGAAACCGTCCACCAGCCGCGTGCCCGCGGGGAAGTTGTCGCCGAACTTCATCTCCTTAGCGGTCAGTTCCACGGTATTGCCGATCTCCGCAATGAGGATATTGCTCTTTTTCATGCCCATTTCAGCCGCCAGCCGCGCGTGCTTTTTCAAATGGCGGTATTCGCCGTGCACGGGTATAAAGAACTTCGGCTGTACGAGGGAATGCAGAATTTTTATCTCGCCCTGGCAGGCGTGCCCCGAAACGTGAATGGGCTCCAGACTTTCGTAAATGACTTCCGCGCCCTTTCTGTAAAGGTTGTTGATGACGCCGTAAATCATCTTTTCGTTGCCGGGAATGGGGCTGGCGCTGATGACGATGGTGTCGTTTGCGCCGATGGTCACTTTATTGAATTCCCCCGTCGCCATGCGGGTGAGCGCGCTCATCGGCTCGCCCTGCGATCCCGTCGAGATGATGAGGATTTCCCCGTCACGGAAATTCTTTATCTTTTCCACGTCGATGATGATGTTTTCGGGAATATTGAGCTCGCCGATCTTCGACGCCGCCTCCGCGACGTTGATCATGCTGCGCCCCGAAAAGACGACCTTTCTTTTATACTTGACGGCGAGGTCGAGGATCTGCTGCAGACGGTGCACGTTGGACGCGAAGGTCGCCACGATAAGCCGCCTGTCCACATTGTCGCCGAAAACGTGATCGAGCGTTTCCCCCACGACCTTTTCGCTCATGGTATAGCCGGGACGCTCCACGTTGGTGGACTCCGCCATCAAAAGGAGCACGCCCATTTTGCCGATTTCCGCGATGCGGGTGAGGTCCATGTGGTCGCCGTTGATGGGCGTGAAGTCGATTTTATAGTCCCCCGAATGGAACACTACCCCGACGGGCGTGGTGATAGAAAGTGCGCACGCCCCCGCAATGGAGTGGTTGACGTTGATGAATTCCACCGAAAAACAGCCGAGCTTGATGACGCTGCCGGGCTTTACGCAATTTAAGCTGACGTTGTTCAGTTTATGCTCGCGCAGTTTGTTTTCCACGAGGGTGAGCGTCAGTTTCGTGCCGAACACGGGCACGTTGACGTCTTTCAATAAATACGGCACGCCGCCGATATGATCTTCGTGTCCGTGCGTCAAGACGAGCCCGCGGATTTTGTCCTTGTTCTGTTCGAGATAGGTGATGTCGGGAATGACCAAATCGATGCCCGGCATATCGTCCGACGGGAAGATGAGCCCCGCGTCCACGATGATGATGTCCTTGCCGTATTCGAACGCCGTCATGTTTTTGCCGATCTCGCCCACGCCGCCGAGAAAGCGTATTTTCAAGCTTTTCGCGTTGGATTTTCCCTTTTCGCGGGGCGCGGAAATTTCCTTCAGCGCGGGAGTGCCCTTTGCGCCTGCATTGTCCGATTTGGCGCGCGCGTTATCCGACTTTGCGCGGACGGCTTTCGCATTTTCCTTTTTATCGGTTTTCGGCGCGCGAACTTTACGCTGTTTGGGCTGATTCTGCTGCTGTTTTGCGCCCGAGGCGCTTGCCGCGCCGACCGCATTCGCGGAATCCTGTTTCACCGCAAACGACGCTTTTTTAGCGGGTTTTTGCTCTTGCAGCACGAGCTGCGGCATCATATGCCCGCTTTTCTTGTTTGTCTGGTTGTTTTGTCCGATATTTATTTTCATAAGTCCTCTTTTTTACATACTTTTCAGATTACTATTTTACACTATTTTACCAAAATTGTAAACGCTTTGCCCGCGTAAAATTTAAAATCACAAAATTCGCGGTTATTTGCGCGTTTCGCTTGTATATTTTTATTGATTGTTGTATAATTATTGCATATTCATTAAAAAGGAGAGTTTTTTCATGCGGGTATACAACTTCGCGGCGGGACCTTCCACTTTACCCGTCGAAGTTTTGGAAGAAGCGCAAAGAGATCTTTTGGATTTCAATCATACGGGAATGTCCGTTACGGAAATGAGCCACCGCTCCAAGGCGTTCATGGACGTCAATGCCGAAGCGCAGAGTTTGCTCCGCGAACTCATGACAATCCCCGACGATTACGCCGTTTTGTTCGTGCAGGGCGGCGCGTCGCAGCAATTCGCCGCCGTCCCCCTCAATCTGATGGTAAACGGCAAGGCGGATTATATCCTGACGGGCAATTTCGCCACCAAAGCGTACGAAGAAGCGCTTAAATACGGCGACGCGGCGGTCGCGGCGTCCTCCAAAGACAAGAATTTCACCTATATCCCCGACATGAAGGAAGTGAAGTTCCGCGACGGCATCGACTACGTGCACATCACCACCAACAACACCATTTTCGGCACGCGCTATACCTCGCTCCCCGAAACCGATGCCCCTATCGTGGCGGATATGAGCAGCAACATTTTGAGCGAAGTTACCGACGTTACGAAGTTCGGCCTTATCTATGCGGGCGCGCAGAAGAACGTCGCTCCCGCGGGCGTGACCATCGTCATCGCAAAGCGCTCGCTCCTCGGCAAGCACAAAAACATCTGCCCGACGATGCTCCGCTACGACATTCAGGACAAAAACGACAGCTTATATAACACGCCCCCGTGTTTCCCCATCTATATCGCCATGCTGGTGCTCCGCAGGCTCAAAAAGCTGGGCGGCGTCAAGGCGATGCAGGAAGTCAACGAATACAAGGCGAAACTTCTGTACGATTTCATCGACGGATCGAAACTCTATAAAAACTACGTCGAGAAAAAGGACCGCTCGCTGATGAACGTCCCCTTCGTGACGGGCAGCGAGGAACTCGACGCGAAATTCGTCAAGGAAGCGACGGCGAACGGGCTCGTTTCCCTGAAAGGTCACAGGCTGGTCGGCGGCATGCGCGCCTCCATCTACAACGCGATGCCCGTCGAGGGCGTAAAGGCGCTTATCGAATTCATGAAGAAATTCGAGCGCGAAAACGGCTGACGCTACGTTGCGGCGGCTGAAAACGAAAAGGCGGTAATTATGAAAAATATTCTGACATTGAACGCGATCAGCGAAAAGGCAAACGAGGCTTTCGGGGAAGGTTACTTCCTTTCAGACAAAGCGGAAAATCCCGTGGGCATCATGCTCCGCAGTTTTTCCATGCACGACTACGCCCTGCCCGATTCCGTCGTGGCGGTGGCGCGCGCGGGCGCGGGCACGAACAATATCCCCTCCGCGGACTACGCCAAAAAGGGCGTGGTGGTATTCAACACCCCCGGCGCGAACGCCAACGCGGTGAAAGAGCTGGTGCTCGCCGCGCTGTTTGCGAGCGGAAGAAAGCTTGCGGAATCCCTCGAATGGGTCAATTCCATAGCCGATAAAGGCGAGGAAATCCCCAAACTCGTGGAAAAGGGCAAGAAAAATTTCGTCGGACACGAGCTCATCGGCAAGACCATAGGCGTTATCGGACTCGGCGCCATCGGCGCGAAGGTCGCCAACGCGACGGAGGCTATCGGCATGAAGGTGCTCGGATACGACCCCTATCTTTCGGTGGACAACGCCCTGTCGCTTACGCGCAAGATCAAGCGCGCGACCACGCTGGACGAAATCGCCGCAAATGCCGACTACATCACGGTACACGTTCCCCTGCTTGCCGACAACAAAGGCTTTTTGAATAAAGACTTCTTTGCGAAAATGAAGGACGGCGCGGTGCTCATCAACCTCGCGCGCGGCGAGCTGGTCGACAATGCCGACGTCATCGAGGCGGTGAAGAGCGGCAAGCTTTCCAAATACGTGTGCGACTTCCCCTGCGAAGAGCTTATCGGCAAGGAAAATATCCTGTGTTTCCCGCACCTCGGCGCGTCCACGCCCGAAGCGGAAGACAACTGCGCTGTAATGGCGGCAAAACAGCTTGCCGATTATATCGAAAACGGCAACATCGTCAACTCGGTAAACTACCCCGCCTGCACTTCCGCGCGCTACACGCCTTACCGCATCACCGTTCTGCACAAGAACCAGCAGAACATGATTGCGCAGATCTCCTCCATTTTGGCGAAAGACGGCATCAACATCGAAAACTTTGAAAATAAAAACAAAGGCGAAACGGCTTACACCATTTTGGATATCGCCACCGCGGCAAGCGAAAAACTGCTGGGCGAAATCGCAAAAATAGACGGTGTTTACAAAGTCAGGGAAATCAAATAAATTTTATCGTTATAAAAATCAAAACCACCACTTCAAGTGGTGGTATGCACTAGCCCTTCAAGGGCCTAGTACCGGCGGACATCTTAAGATGTACTGAAA
>CASETU010000050.1 GCA_949290895.1 uncultured Bacillota bacterium | reverse complement strand
GACGACATGTCGGAGGCGCTGCTCTTCACACAAATTATAACAGGTAAATTGTAATCACGTATATTTTTTTATAAATTATATCATTCGCAATGCAAAAAAGCAAGCATTTTTATGCATATTCTGAAAATATACATAAAAATTGTATTATTTTTCAATTTTATCGAGGTGAACGTCGAGCTGCGGATACGGAATGGAAATGCCCTCTTCGTCAAAACGCTTTTTGACGTCTTCCTGCATTTGGAAATAAACGCTCCAATAATCGCCGCTTTCCACCCATACGCGAGTTATAATATCAATGGAACTCGCCCCGTGCGTTTTCACGCGGACAAGCGGAACAGGGTCTTTTAAAATCATATCATTTGCAGAAATCACTTCCGAAATCGCCGTCTTCGCACGTTCAAAATCCTCATCATAGCTGATGGAATAAAGCAAGTCCACTCTTCTTAAACTCTTTGTGCTGTAGTTTGTGATGTTTCCGTTCAAAAGCGAACCGTTCGGTATCATAATGGTTTTGTTATCGGGCGACACCAGATAAGTATAGAATATGGAAATTTCCTCCACCGTTCCCTCCTCGCCCTGCGCGGCGATATAATCGCCGAGCTTAAAGGGACGCAAGACGACGATGAGTATCCCCCCGGCAAGGTTGGACAAAGACCCCTGCATGGCAAGACCTATCGCGACGCCCGCCGAGGCGATGAGCGCACCGATACCCGAAGTATCGATCCCCCAAAATCCGAGAAGAACGATAAAGGCAATGAGCTTCAATACCGTCCGCGAAACCTTAAAAGTCACCGAAACGACGGTTTTTTCCACGTTCTTTTTTTCCATGCGCCTTTTAATGCGCTTTGTAAGAGAGTTGATTATTTTACAAACTATAACAAAGGCAATGATCCCCAACACTAATTTCACACCGCTGGTGCTCAGCCAGTTGAGTATCTCCTGCAATATCTGATTGAAGTCCATTTTTGCCGCCTCCTATTTAATAAGAATAACATATTAAAATCGGCTTGTCAATTTCGCAGAAAAAAATAAATATTTTAAAATTCACTATTGACTTTCTCGGCGATTTGCCTTACAATAAAAATATGATTACTATCTACCTTGCGAGATGCGACAAATCCCGCTCTCATGACTTTTTATTCAAGATATTTGAAACGGACTACGGCATTAAAGCCGACGAATCGGGACTCGTGCGTTCCCCCTACGGCAAGCTCGCCCTTTTGGAATGCGAGCATTTTTTCAACATTTCCCACAGCGGTGACATGGTTGTAGTAGCCATCGGGAAGCGAAGGCTCGGCGTAGACATTGAAAAAATACGCCCTGCAAACCACGAAAAGCTGGCCAAAAAGTACTTCGGCAGCGTACCCGAAACAGACGAGCAGTTTTACACCCTTTGGACAAAAGCGGAAAGTTTCGTAAAGTATAACGCCGCTTCCATCGTAGCGGAACTCAAAAAAATCGTCATTGACGGCGACAACATAATCTACGACGGAGAGATGCAGAGCGTAACCACAAAAACCATAAAATACGAAGATTATATTATTTCCGTAGCCTCCAAAGACACCGAAGTCAAGGTAATCGATTGCGGCAAATTCGAATATTGAATTTATACAAAAAGCGCGGCGAAATTTCGCCGCGCTTTTCTTTTATCTTTTTTCAATTTATTCAAACTCTTTGATTTCACGCATTATTTTTTTGCGCAGTTCGATAAATTTATTGAGTTTATCGCGCTCCTTGTCGACGAGCGACTTCGGCGCTTTTTCCAAAAATCCGTTGTTTGCGAGTTTCGCGTTCGCCCTGACGATTTCATTTTCCGCTTTTTCCAGCTCCCCTTTCAGGCGTGCAACTTCCTTTTCCGCGTCCACGAGTTCGCCGAGCGGAATGTAAAGCTCAAAGCCTTCGGGCAGTTGAGAAACGGTCTTTTCCGTAAGTTCCGCCTTGTTTTCGATAAAGACGATCTCCTGCACGCCCGCAAGTTTTTCGATATAAAGCGAAGTGTCTTTCACCAGCTTTTTCTTGTCCGTCTTCACGTAAAGGCGGACTTTTTTAGACGGCACGGCGCCGACCTGCGCGCGGATATTTCTCACGGATTTGACGATATTCATCACCGCTTCCATATCCGATTTTTGTTTGGGATAATTATTCTTCGCGTTGTAACGCGGGAACTCTTCTATCATCAGGCTTTCCCCGTGCCTCGGGAGATTCTGATAGATCTCCTCTGTAACGAACGGCACGAACGGGTGCAGCAGTTTCAGCGTTTCTCCAAGCACGTGAATCAGCACGCTCAGCGTCTGCGTGCGTTTCGATTCGTCATCGCCGTACAAAACGGGCTTTGTCAATTCGATATACCAGTCGCAGAAGTCGCTCCAAACAAAATCGTAGAGTTTCGCCAACGCTATGCCCATCTCGTATTTATCGAGATTTAACGTAACTTCGCGTATCACGCGGTTGAGTTTTGCCAAAATCCACTTATCCGCAAGCGTCAGCTTGCAATCCTTGATATCGCGAATTTCCTTGCCTTCCGCATTCATGATGACGAAACGCGACGCGTTCCAAATCTTATTCATAAAGTTGCGCGAGCCTTCCAGCTTATCTTCGGAAAAGCGCATGTCGCTGCCGGGAGCGATGCCGTTTACCAAGGAAAAGCGCAGCGTATCCGCACCATATTTATCGATAATTTCCAGCGGGTCGATGCCGTTCCCGAGCGATTTGCTCATCTTCCTGCCCTGCGCGTCACGCACAATCCCGTGAATGAACACGCTCTTGAACGGTATGCGCTGCATGTGCTCCAGCCCCGAAAATATCATGCGGGCGACCCAGAAGAAAATGATGTCGTACGCCGTGACGAGCACGTCCGTGGGATAAAAATAATTGAGTTCTGGCGTCTTTTCGGGATATCCAAGCGTGGAAAACGGCCACAACGCGGAGGAAAACCACGTATCGAGCACGTCCTCGTCCTGCTTGATATGCGTGCTGCCGCACTTCGGGCAGACCGTTACATCTTCTTTGGAAACGGTCATTTCGCCGCAGTCCTCGCAATAAAACGCGGGAATGCGGTGTCCCCACCAAAGCTGGCGCGAAATACACCAATCCTTGATATTTTCCATCCAGTTGAAATATATTTTGGAAAATCTTTGCGGCGTAAAGGTAATACTCTTTTTCTTGACGACGTCCACCGCGGGTTCCGCAAGCGGCTTCATCTTGACGAACCACTGCTTGGAAACGAGCGGTTCCACCGTTTTATGACAGCGATAGCAATGTCCGACGTTATGCTTAAGCGCTTCGATCTTTACCAAAAGCCCCAGACTCTGCAATTCTTCTACGATCGCCTTGCGCGCGTCGAGTGCACTCATGCCGCAGAATTTTCCGCCGTTTTCGTTGATTTTACCGTCAGCGCCGAGCACATTGATAACTTCAAGCCCGTGACGAAGCCCCACTTCAAAGTCGTTGGGATCGTGCGCCGGGGTGATCTTCACCGCGCCCGTACCGAAATCGAGTTCAACATAGCTGTCCGCAACGACGGGAATTTCCTTGCCGACGAGCGGCAGAACAAGCGTTTTACCGACAAGCGCAGCATATCGTTTATCTTTCGGATTAACGGCGACCGCGGTATCTCCGAGCATTGTTTCGGGACGCGACGTCGCAACGACGACGAATTCGTCGCTGTCTTTCACGGGATATTTGATATACCAAAGGTTGGAATCTTCCTCCGTATACTCCACTTCCGCATCGGAAAGAGCGGTCTTGCAGTCGGGACACCAGTTAATGATGCGCGCACCGCGATAAATCAACCCCTTTTCGTAAAGATTGACAAACACTTCGCGCACCGCTTTGGAACAACGTTCGTCCATGGTGAAAGCCAACCTGTCCCAGTCGCAGGAAGAACCGAGACATTTAAGTTGCTCGACAATCCTGCCGCCGTATTTTTCCTTCCACGCCCAAGCGCGGCGCAAAAACTCCTCACGCCCGACCTTTTCTTTCGTAAGACCTTCTGCGGCAAGCTGCTCGACGATCTTCACTTCGGTGGCGATAGACGCGTGGTCCGTTCCGGGAAGCCATAACGCGGAATATCCCTGCATTCTCTTAAAACGCGTCAAAATGTCCTGCAGCGTCTCGTCCAGCGCATGTCCCATGTGCAGTTGCCCCGTAATATTCGGAGGGGGCATCATGATGGTGAACGGAAGTTTTTCCGGGTCCACCGACGCTTTGAAATATCCTTTTTTCTGCCAGTTTTCGTAGACCTTTTTCTCGAAATCTGCGGGAGTGTACGTTTTTTCCATCCTGTTTTCTCCAAAACCGATTTAATCTTTTCAGTAAAAATTGCGTATGAAATTATTATAATAAACTTTATTTGGAATGTCAAATATAATTAAGAGCAGATTATCAAAATCGGGCGTGTTTTCATACAATGAACTATACAAAAATTTTTCGGAGACAGAACATGAAAAAAATCATTGTTGCAATTTTAGCTGTCGCCTTGTTTGCCCTGCCGTTATCGGCATGCAAAAAAGACGATAACGGACTGAAAAAAATAGAGCTCAACGAAGTTACCCATTCCGTGTTCTACGCACCGCTGTATGTAGCGATCGAAAAGGATTTCTTCGAGGAAGAAGGCTTGGAAATCAAACTCACTAACGGCGGCGGCGCAGATAAGGTGATGACCGCGGTGCTTTCCAACAGCGCGCAAATCGGTCTGATGGGCCCCGAAAGCAGTTTGTACGTATACAATCAAGGCAAAACTGACTATCCCGTCGTGTTCGGCCAACTCACCCAAAAAGACGGTTCTTTCCTCGTTTCCCGCGTGGACGAACCCGATTTCAAATGGGAAGACTTAGCCGGTAAAGGCGTTCTGGCGGGAAGACCCGGCGGCGTTCCCTTGATGACCTTTGAATACTTAGTCAACCAACACGGTCTTTATGACGGCGAGGACATCACCCTCATCACCGACGTGCAATTCGATTTGATGACGGCGGCTTTCGAATCGGGAACAGGCGATTACTGCACCATGTTCGAGCCCCTTGCGTCCGAGTACGAAAAAGCGGGCAAAGGCTACGTGGTTGCGAGCGTCGGCGAAGGCGCGGGAGAAGTCCCCTACACTTCTTTCGTTGCAAAGCAAAGCTATATCGAAAAGAACCTCGACACGATAAACGCATTTTTGCGCGCCTTGAAAAAGGCTTACGACTTCATGAACACCGCCACCGACGAAGACATCGCAAAAGCCATCGTCGGGCAGTTCCCCTCCACTTCCGTGGAATCGCTGACCACTTCGGTCACGAGCTATAAGGCGATAGACGCGTGGACGGACGATCTGACAATGAGCGAGGACAGTTTTGACCGCTTACAGGACATCATGCAGAACGCAGGCGAACTCGATAAGAGAGTACCTTTTGAAAAAGTCGTAAACAACTCCTACGCAGAAGCGATCTTCAAATAACGCGGCGTTCCGCCTTTACGGGAGAAATACTATGGAAAAACTGTTGGAATTAAAACACGTCGCATTGACGTACCAGACGAAAACCGACGAAGTCAGAGCCGTCAAAGACCTGTCTTTTACGCTCGGACACGGAGAATTCATCTCCGTGATAGGGCCGTCGGGTTGCGGCAAAACCACCATACTTTCCCTGATCGCGGGACTGATGAAACCGACACACGGAGAAATCTACGTAGCGAAAACCAACGCGCAATTCGGCTATATGCTTCAAAAAGACCAGCTTTTTCCCTGGCGCACGATAGAAAAAAACATCTATCTCCCGCTGGAAATAAAAAAGCAGTGCGACGCGAAACACAAAGCCTACGCGCTGGAACTTCTAAACAAATACGGACTGGGAGAATTTCGCAAGAATTATCCTTCCCAACTTTCGGGCGGCATGAGGCAAAGAGCGGCGCTCATCAGAACACTCGCGCTCAACCCAGATATCCTGCTGCTCGACGAACCGTTCTCCGCGCTCGATTACCAGACGCGCCTTTCTGTTTGCGACGACGTTTACAATATCATCAAACACGAGGAAAAATCGACCATTTTAGTTACGCACGACATTTCGGAAGCCATCTCTTTGGCAGATAAGATAATCGTGCTTTCCAAGCGCCCTTGTTACGTGAAATACATTCACGAAATCGAACTCGGCGGACGCACTCCTCTTGAAAGAAGAGAACACCCCGAATTCGGAAAGTGGTTTGAAAAACTTTGGAAGGAGCTGAACGAATGAAAAAAGACAAGACCAAAGAATTTTCCGCCGATCATATCAAATATCTCGGCAAACTCCGCAAAAAGACCGCGCTTGTCTGGGCACTCGGACTCGGTATTCTCGCCGCGGTTTTACTTCTGTGGCAAATCCTCGCCGACACGGGCGTGTTCGACGTGTTCATCACGAGCAGCCCGAAACGCATCGTCGTCACCATTGCGGACTTAGTGAAAAACGACAACCTTTTCTACCATATCGGCGTTACGTTATACGAAACCGTGCTCGGCTTTGTCATCGCCGTCGTGCTCGGCACCCTCATCGCCCTGCTGCTTTGGTGGTCTGACGTTTTGCGACGGGTCTTTGAGCCCTACCTCATCGTACTGAACGCCCTGCCGAAAATCGCGTTAGGCCCCATCATCATCGTATGGTGCGGCAGCGGCAGCAAGTCCATCGTGCTGATGGCAGTGCTCATCGGACTCATCGTGACCATCATCAACATGCTGAGCGGCTTTCTCGCCACCGACAAGGACAAAATCCTGCTGCTGCGTTCCATGGGCGCAACTAAATTTCAAATCCTAACGAAGCTGGTCATACCGGGCACGATGAAGACTTTCGTGAGCACGCTGAAAATCGACGTCGGCATGGCGTGGATCGGCTCGGTAATGGGCGAATACATGGTATCCAAAGCGGGACTCGGGTATCTCATCGTCTACGGCGGCCAAGTTTTCAAACTCGACCTCGTCATGGCGGCGACCGTAGTGCTGTGCCTGCTTGCAACGCTGATGTATCTCGTCGTGGCGGCAGTGGAAAAACTGCTTATCAAAAATTAAAAAATACATGCGAAACGCGCGAGGCAATTCTGCCCCGCGCGTATTTTTTCGGGAGGTTTATTATCGAATTAAAGAAGAATACAGATAATGCCGCCGTCGCCCTCGTTGACGATTTTGCCGAGCGTTTTGCACATCTTGTTGCGCGCGTCTTCCGGCATCGCCTTTATCTTGCCAGAAAGGCTTTCCTCCATTAAATCATAGAGGGATTTGCCAAACATATTCGTATCCCAAATCCCCTGTGGATTACTTTCGAATTCCTTCATCATATAATTAACGAGTTCTTCGCCTTGTTTTTCCGTTCCGACGATGGGATTGACCTCCGCAGAAACGTCCACTTTCATGATATGCAGGCTGGGTGCGGTGGCCTTGAGTTTTACGCCGTAACTCCCGCCGCGCTTGACGAGTTCGGGTTCCGAAAGGGACAGCTCGCTGACCGTCGGCGTAACGATACCGTAGCCGCTTTCCTCCGCACTTTTCAGCGCGTCCTTTATCTTGCCGTATTCCCGTTTCGCTTCCGCGAGCGATTTGATATAGCTCATCAGCTGATAGTCGTCTTCGATTTCGTCGCCGCATTCCTCGCTGAGCACGTCATAGAAAAGTCCGGGTTTCGCCGCGATGGAATAAACGACTTTGCCTTCGCCGAGCTTTACTTCGCTGATTTCGGGATTGGTCAGTTTTTCTTCGTCGCCGAACATTTCGCCCAGCCCCGCATAGTCCTTCATTTTGCTCATGCCAGCCGTAGCCTCTTTCACCTTCTCGGTGATTTCTCGAATGATTTTATTGTCGCACGGCAACGCCTTCATCCATTTCGGCAGTGCGATATCCACGCTCTGGAGCGGGAATTCGTACAATATCTGCTCTAAAACGGCGGTAATGTCCTCCATGGTGAGCTTCGTAGCATTGACGGCAAGCACAGGCACGCCGTATTTTCCCTCGAGGGAATTCTTTAAGCTGACGCTATCCGCCGCAGACGGATCCTTGACGTTCAAAACCACGACAAACGGTTTATTGAGTTCTTTCAATTCTTTCACGACGCGTTCTTCCGCCGCAACGTAGCTCGTGCGGGGAATTTCGCCGAAACTTCCGTCGGTCGTGACGACGACGCCGATGGTCGAATGCT
This sequence comes from uncultured Bacillota bacterium, assembly GCA_949290895.1. GTDB lineage: Bacteria > Bacillota > Clostridia > Christensenellales > Borkfalkiaceae > UMGS775. Next base: position 26,054 of record CASETU010000050.1, on the reverse strand, counting down.
CGGCAATGACTTTTTTCGTGCCGAGTTCCGCCGCTTTTTCAAAAGGCATTTCCTTACTGCTCCACGGCGTTTTCACGAGGCGAGGCTTTTGACCTTCTTCATGCCCCATCGCTCCGTCCACAAGATAGCCGACGCAATCGATAAGGCGAACCTTTGCGGAAACCTTGTTTTTAAGTTGAATTTTCACCGCGCTGGCAGGAATAAACTTCGGTTCCGTAGTCATAATGGTCTTTCCGTCCGCCGACTGCGGCATTTCGTCCGTAGCGATCTGTTTACTTACTTTGTTGGAAATATTGGGCAAAACCAGCGTTTCCATAAACTTGGTCACGAACGTGGACTTGCCCGTTCTGACAGGACCTACAACGCCGATGTAGATGTCGCCGCCGGTCCGTTTGGCTATATCTTTATAGATATCAAACTTTTCCATATAAAAAACCTCCCATACATTACACAAATAATATATGAGAGGCTTTATCCGATTATGAAAAACTTTTCAACTTTATTTTTCCGACTTGTTTTCGTCGATATTTTCCTGCATTTTCTGCATCTGCGCCGCTTTTTTCGCCGCTTTTTTCTCCCGCATTTTGACGATCATTTCCCGAATGGAAGTCGGATGTTCTTCCCCCGCGAGCATGCGCTCGATGTTTTTACGGTGCGCAAACCACGTTATGAAACATATCCCGAAAATCAGCATATTCGCCGCGATGTAGAAGGGAACGATATCGCTCGCCATTCCGTACAACAGAAACAACCTTATGCTCGCACCGACCGCAGGCGGCGTAATTGCGATAAACGACCCCATTGCGCCGTATTCGGTGAAATAGATAAACAGCACCGCCGCGGTAAGGCTCATCAGCTCGACGACGAACCATTCCCACCCCGTAAGGATAGAAGACGCCAAAAATACGCCGATCGTCGTTGCGATACCTTTCCCGCCTTTAAACTTATAAAATACCGGGTAGATATGCCCGAGCACCGCAAAAAAACCGCACAGATAAATCCCAAGGTCACCCAAATCGAATTCAACGGTTGTAAGCTGTCTGCCGCGGAGTACAAAAAAACCGATAATGGCGGGTATCAAACCTTTGAGCATATCGAGAAACAGCGTGAGCAGACCGAATTTCAAGCCGAAATTACGGCTCATGTTGAGCGTGCCCGGGTTGCCGCTGCCGACCTGTCGTATATCGCTTTTTTTCAGCTTTGATATCATGATAGCGTTGTTAAAGCATCCGATAAGATACGAACCGACCGCTAAAATGATCAAAATCCACCAGTTATTCATCTTTTCCCTGCTCTCTGACGATGATTTTTATCGGCGTTCCCGAAAAATCGAACGCCTTGCGGATACAATTTTCCAAATATCTTTTATAAGAAAAATGCATCAGCTCCGCCTCGTTTACAAACAAGATAAACGTCGGCGGGCAAATTTCCGCTTGCGTCGCATACATGATTTTGAGCCGCTTGCCGTTTACCGAAGGCGGTTCGTTCATGCGCACGCTGTCCAGCACCAAATCGTTTAAAAGCCCTGTGGAAACGCGGAAAGAAGCATGTTCGTAAACCGATTCTACCGCTTCAAGCACCTTTTCCACCCGCTGTCCCGTCTTTGCGGAAATATAAAGCGGTTTGAAATAATCCATGAACTTCAAATCTTCTTTCAGCTTGTCGTTGAATTTATTGACGGTGTGCGTGTCTTTTTCCACAAGGTCCCACTTGTTCATCAAAACGACGCTGGGTTTACCTTGTTCGTGCACATAACCGCAAATCTTGACGGTCTGTTCCGTCAGCCCTTCCGTCGCGTCCACGACGATAACGCACACGTCCGCGCGGCGAATCGAACCCAAAGCGCGCAGAACGCTGTAATATTCGAGGTCCTCTTCCACGTTTTTCTTTTTGCGGATTCCCGCGGTATCGATGAGGGTGAATTTTTTTCCGTTATAGGTAAAGGGCGTGTCGATGGCGTCCCGCGTCGTACCCGCAATATCGGAAACGATGGTTCGCTCGAAACCCAAAATTTTATTGCACAAGCTGGACTTCCCCGCATTCGGTCTGCCGACTACGGCTATTTTTAAGGATTCGTGCTCGTCCTTTTCGCCGTTGTCTTTAAAATGCGAAACGACTTCTTCCAGCACCTCGCCGATACCCGTCATGTGCTCGGCGGAAATGCCGAAAGGTTCGCCGAGTCCGAGTTCGTAAAATTCATATAAATCTTCGGGGCGGTAAGTATCCATTTTATTGACAACGAGCACCACGGGTTTTCCCGATACACGAAGCTTTTGCGCTACGTCCCTGTCCGCGCCCGTCAACCCGCTCTTTACGTCGGTAAAGAAAATAATGACGTCCGCAGTCTCTATCGCCGTCTCCGCCTGCTTTTTGATGTGAAGCCACATTTCGTCGTCGCTCTTTAATTCCAGACCGCCTGTATCGACCATCGTGAAATAATTGCCGCACCATTCCACGTCGACATACAATCTGTCGCGCGTCACCCCGGGCATATCCTTTACGATGGATATTTTCTTTCCCGAAACTTTATTAAAAAACGTAGATTTTCCGACATTCGGTCTTCCTACGATCGCCACAATCGGTTTTGCCATATTACACCCTTGATTTTTTGCTTTAAATTTATTTTATCAAATATATTAAAAAAAGGCAAGCGCAATCAAAGCAGGGACGCAATGTTTATGAAAAACTTCATTTTATCGCGCAGCGCGTGCCGTGGTTATGCGCGCGGAAACGCAAATAAAAAAACAGATTGACTTTTTCTTGCTTTTGTTATATAATAATCTAAAAATCAATAATTTTAAGGGGGATTTTTATTGAAAGAATTATTTAGATTTATACACCACATTGTCAAAATCGGCGATTGCAAAGGTTCGAAGCGAATTTTTTATTCGATACTGCACATTTTCGTAATGGCGCTGGCTTGTATGTTTGCTTATTTTGCATATAAACTCGGCGCGAATAACGGCGAAATCATGTCCGAACACGGCTTTATCGTATGGCTTTTTGCCATTTTCGGTCTTGTGCTTTGCGGCTTCATCGCAATCATCTGTTTTTTGCAAGGGTTTGTAGCGCAAGTCGCAACGATCGTTATTTCGGCAATTTACATTTCCAAAGCGGAAGAACGCGGAAAAAACGTCACATCCCTCGTCATCTCCTCTGTTTCCTTCATCGCCATGGTTGTAGCAATCATCGTATTGTTTATAGTGTTTTAGCACATATCGATTATTTTATAAACAAAAAAGGCAAGCGAAATGCTTGCCTTTTTCTTTTGAAATTTTTTAAAAAACGCCGAAACCTTTTAGCACGCCGAAAGTACAGCCGAGGATATAAATTACCAGAGCAATCCAGTAAATTACTCTCCACGCTTGATTCAATCCGCGCGCATAGTCATAAGCGGGAAAAGCAATACCGATCAACAACGCAATTTTAGCAATCAAATCGAGAATTGTACCAGCTTTGGACCCGGCAAATAAACCGCCGAAAATGAACATTGCAGCCGATAAAAACAATGCGATAAACGCGCAAAGTTTTACGAGGCTTCTTTTAGCGGCAGCTTCCGTTCTTTGTTTAGCCATAAATTCCTACCTCCGAAATTTTTCCATTAAATTATATCACTTTTTTTTCGGAATATCAACGATTTTCCATGTAAAATTATATCGAATTTTCGTCGACTACCCGATAACCGTTCTTTATGAAAAGTTCTGTCGTTACGCCGTTTCCGCAAACCGTTTTTCCGCTGAAAGTTCCGTCGTAAATCATACCGCAACCGCAAGACGGACTTTTGCTTTTAAATATACAATAATCTATATGGTTTTCTTTTGCGATTTCCAAAGCGATTTCCGCGCCTTTTTTATAGTTTTCGGTAACGTCTTTGCCGTTGTTTGCCAAAACCTTTTCTTTCACCCGTTCAGCAGGCGCACGCGGAGTGGAAAGCCCGCCGAGAACTTCGGGACAAACGGCAATAAGTTCGTTTCCTTCCTTCAACGCGACTACCTTTTCGTTTTTGCAGTTGTCGCCTTTATATCGGCAGTTTTCGCCTAACAAACATGCGCTTACAAGTATTTTCATCTTTCTTCTCCTTTAAGGATATTATACGTTACATTCAATTTTTTTTCAAGAATTTGTGCGAAAGTTTTGACTTTATTTTTAAGATGTGATACAATTCATGCAAATGGAATATCTTTAATGCGGTACGGAGATACCGGCAAGATACTCGCAATATTTTTTACGGACGACGGCGTTTTTTAAGCGCTTTTATGCTGTGCTTGCAGCCTTGCTTTATTTTCGTAGAGCAGGGCTTTTATTCTGTTAAAAATTATTTAAGGAGATATGCACAAATGAAACTCATTTACGGCGTCAGCGACAAGCCCACATTCGGGAAAATCATCGTATTCGCGTTCCAGCAGATGATCGCTATCATGGCGGCAACGCTTCTCGTCCCCATCATCATCTCTTCGCAAGGTCTTACGATGGACCCCGCAGCAGCGCTTTTCGGTGCGGGCATCGGCACACTCGTCTACATCTTATGTACAAAAAGAAGAAGCCCCGTCTTCTTGGGAAGTTCCTTCACATTCCTCGGCGCAATGGGTGCGGCGGCTGCTCAAAACTACGGTTACTGGGGGCTGATCATCGGCGTCGCGTTTGCCGGAGGAGTTTACCTCATTATATCCCTCGTCATTCGCTTCGTCGGAACAAACTGGCTCAACAAGCTTTTGCCTGCAGTCATCATCGGGCCGATCGTCGCAATCATCGGGCTCAGCTTGTCGGGTACTGCAACACAATGGCTCATGAGCAACACAATGCAACACGTCGAAGAATTTAAAGACATCTATAATAATTCTTATTATCTGATGGTCGATGATTACAACTTGCTCTCCATCTTCTGCGGTCTCGTCTCCTTCTTCGTCATCGTTCTCACTTCCGTCAAGGGCTCGAAAACCTTAAAACTTATCCCCTTCATCATCGGTATCGGCGCGGGATATGCGCTCGCCCTGATCTTAACGTTAATCGGACAGGCTTTGGATGTAAAATATATGCAGCTTTTGGATTTCACCCCTTTCAAAAACGCCTTCGGTAAAATCACCTTTGAAAGCTTCTTCGCTCTGCCTGACTTCACTTTCCTAATGGGCATTCAGCACGGCGGGGAATATGAACCCATCAACGGCGTGGCGATAGGCAATCTTGCGTTACTTTTCGCGCCCATCGGCATCGTGGAACTCGCTCAGCATATTGCCGACCATAAAAACCTTAGCACAATCATCGAAAGAGACCTCATCAAAGACCCCGGTTTGTCGAGAACGCTCCTCGGCGACGGACTCGGCTCCATCGTCGGCGCGATCTTCGGCGGTTGCGCGAACACAACGTACGGCGAATCGATCGGCTGCGTGGCAATCACAAAAAACGCATCTATCATCACCATTATCTGCGCGGCGATCGGCTGTATGCTCCTCTCCTTCTTCACCCCATTCGTGGCGGTCATCGAGTCCATTCCCAAATGCGTTATGGGCGGCGCGTGCGTAGCGCTTTACGGCTTTATCGCCGTCAGCGGCTTGCAGATGCTCAAAGAAGTCGACCTCGGCGACAACAAAAACCTCTTTGTCGTAAGTTCCATTCTCGTCTGCGGAATCGGCGCACTGGTACTCAATTTCGGCACGAACAAAACGACGGGCGAAGCGCTCCTCTCCATCACGTCTATCGCGACCGCGCTCATCGTCGGTATCCTGACCAACCTAATCGTGAATATCGGCAGGAAAGATCGTGACGACACCTCTAAAGACGGTTTGTCGGCAAACATCTCCACCATCGATGAAAACACGACGTCTTTTTCCGAAAATCAACCAGCGGAAAGTGAGACAAACAAATAAACATCAACTAAACAAAAAGCCCGTTTTTAACGGGCTTTTTACATATATTCAAAAAATATTCTGCTATTTTAAGTTATTCTTTTTCGTAAATATAAACGCCGAATTCACCGTCCACAGAACCTACATGCACAACAACTTCCTCGCGGCGGGAAGTCGGAACGTTTTTACCGACGAAATCCGCTTTTATGGGCAATTCCCTGTGTCCGCGATCTACAAGGACAGCAAGGCGTATACTGTTTGCCCTGCCGCAGTCAAACACAGCCTCAATTGCCGCACGCACCGTACGCCCCGTAAACAACACGTCGTCTACAAGAATAACATCTTTCCCCAGCGTTACACCTTTTTTCAATCCGCTTTCGCCCACACCGTCGTTTTCAACGTCATCGCGAAATGCAGTCGGGTCGAGTTCTATAAAATCGACTTTATCCCCGATTAAACCGCCGATATTTTCGGCAATCGCACCTGCAAGCGGTACGCCACGCGTCCTTATGCCGACAAGCAGAAGATTTTCAACCGATTTGCAATGCTCGACGATTTCATAGGAAATACGCGCAAGTGCCCGTTTGATAGCCTGTTCGTCCAAAATTTTTGCTTTTAATTTCATAATTAACTCCGTATGTAAATTTTAGCACACATAAAACATATTTGTCAATTTTATATTTTCCGAAAATTAACTTGAAATTTTATCTTTTTTATAGTACACTAATAAGAAATAACTCAAGGAAGTTTTACTATGGAAGATTACATGAAAAACGTTACTTTGTTTTCCCACCCGCTCATCGCGCATAAAATAACACATCTTTGCGATAAAAACACCAACACCAAAGAATTCCGCGAAATCGTAAGCGAACTTGCTATGCTTATGGGTTATGAAGCGTTTCGCGATTTAAAAACCAAAAACGTACAGATAGACGCGCCGCTGTCCTCTTTTCAGTCGCCCGTCATCGACGATAAAATCGTCATCGTGCCCATTTTGCGCGCGGGGCTCGGCATGGTGGACGGTTTGACCGCACTTTTTCCAAAAGCGCGCATCGGTCATATCGGACTTTATCGCGACGAAGAAACTTTACAGCCGCACGAATATTACTGCAAACTGCCGAAAGATTGCACCGACGGGCAAGTCATCGTCGTAGATCCCGCACTCGCGACGGGCGGCAGCGCCGCTGCAGCTATTTCTTTCATTAAGGAACGCGGTTTTAAGCGCATCAAGCTTTTATCGCTTATCGCCGCCCCCGAAGGCTTAAAGCGCGTGGCGACCGCACACCCCGACGTTAAGATTTTTGCAGCACATTATGCCGACGCGCCGCTCAATGATAAAGGATACATCGTTACCGCATTCGGCGATGCAGGCGACAGGATATTCGGCACGAAGTAAATGTAAAAAATCGTCAGTAATTTTCTTACATTTTTCGAAAAGATTCTATTTTATGTAATTTATATAAAAACCGCAAGTAATTACTTGCGGTTTTTATTTTTTTTCAGTTTTTGCAGAACTTGAAGAAAATAATCGGGCAACGGCGCAGTAAAAGACATTCTTTCCCCCGTGCGCGGGTGCGTAAGCACAAGCTCTTTCGCGTGCAGCAATTGCCCGTTCAAGGCAAACTTCTGATTTTTATAGCCGTATTCCTTATCCCCGACCACGGGATGATTGATATATTTCGCATGAACGCGGATTTGGTGCGTCCTGCCCGTTTGCAAGGAAAATTCCGCGAGGGTATAATTTTCATAGCGACAAAGAACCTTAAAATCGGTAATCGCCTTTCTGCCATGTGATGCGACCGCCATCTTGGTTCTGTCTTTTTCACTTCTGCCTATATAAGTTTCTATTCTTCCCTCGTCCTCTTTGAGCACGCCTTCCAGCAGCGCCACGTATATGCGCTTGCAGGTCTTTTCCTCTATCTGTTTTGCCAGCGACACGTGCGCGGCGTCGTTTTTCGCCACGACGAGCAACCCGGAAGTATTTTTATCTATTCTATGGACAATACCCGGTCTTATCACGCCGTTGATGCCGGATAAGCTGTCGAGATGATACAAAAGCGCGTTGACTAACGTATCGCCGTTTGTGCCGTTGCCCGCATGCACGGTTAGCCCCTGCGGCTTGTTGATGACCGCGATGTCGGCGTCCTGATAAACGATATCGAGCGGTATGTTTTCCGGCGTCAGATCTAGCGTTTCAGGCGGTTCTTCCGAAAAGAAAATCTCATCGCCGCATTTTAATATTTTGTTGCTCTTGATAGGGTTTCCGAATAAAAAAACTTTGCCTTCATCGCAAAGTTTTTTGATATGCGAACGCGAAAATCCCGTCTTTGAAGTCAAAAACACGTCCGCACGTTCACCCGCAAAATTTTCTTCTACGGTAAATTTATTTTCCATCTTTTTCCGCTCCGTTATCGCTTTCGGAAAAATTAACCTTCTCTTCCGCGTTTTTTCCCGCATTATCTTCGGCAACGCTTTCTTTTTCAGTTTGAGAATCTATTATGCCCAACCTGGCTTTTCTTTCCTCTCTCTTCTTTTTGGAACAGATAAGGCAATCGACATCGAGAAACAGGAAGTGCACGATAAACATAATGACGCCGACGGTGATGGCGCTATCCGCTATATTGAACGTAGGAAAATATCCGTACCATAGTTTTACGCTGATAAAATCGACAACTTTACTGAACGCAAGCCTGTCGATGAAATTTCCGATAATCCCCGCCGTCAGTATAATCAAGCCGTATTTTAAAAATACGTATTTATCTTTTATATAAAGATAATAAACATAAATCGCTATCAATGCGATGACCGTAAGAACTTTGAATAATACCTGTCCCCATTCGGTTTCGCTTAAAAAGCTAAATGCAGCGCCGGTATTATAAGAAACGTCCCAGAACAAGAAATCTTTTATGACGGTAATCCTTTCACCGCCTTCAAGGTCGTATTGATGAAAATAACATTTCGTCAGCTGATCGATGATAATAATCAAAAAAAGCAATACGAGCGGAAAGATAACGTGAATTATTTTTCCATGAGTCCCATTTCTTTGCATAATTCCTCCAAGTCAAGTTCTCCGGGATTGAGCACTTCGTTCAAATCGATCGTGCAAGCGGTTTCCTCTTCTACGCCATCGAGATACCTTTCGACTTTTTCTTTCGGGTCGAACGGTGCGGAATACCCTTTGAGCGCGTCTGAAAGTCCGTTGAATTTTTCTTTTGCTGTACCATTCCCGCCCAAAATTTCGTCAATTCGTTTCAAAAGCGTTTCGCTTTTGCGTACTGCAAAATGATGCGGAAATTTCTTCTCTATCCCTGCAAACAATCCGTTCCAACGCGCTTTGAGTTCCGACATACGGCGCAGTTCCGCCGCGTATTCGAGCTCGCTTTGCCGACGGATTTCCTCTGCCTTTTCTTCGGAAGAGCGGAGCGTCAGCATGATGAGATTCTCCCGATTTTTATACGATTCGAGCTCGGCGGAAAGTTTCCTGATATCGGCTTTGAGCCGCTGTATCACGCTCTTTTGTTCCCCGATAATGATCTCGTAATCGTTTTTTTGTTCGTCCATCAAATCAAGCACTTCTTCTTTATTGTACTTAATTTTATTGATTTTCACTCTCTTTTCCCTTATTTCTTATCGACGCCAACATGGAATTTTTTAGCTCATAAAGCGCATCGGAAAGGTCCACCTTGTAAATATGCGGACTGTCTAAACGCTTATATTCGTCCCAAAATGTTTCGAGTTCGCCTTTCGCATATTCCTTTATTTCCTTTAGCGACGGCATTTCGTAAACCTGTTCCCCGTTCAATATGACGGGAACAAGCAGGCTTTTCAAAGTGTAATCTTTAAATGTCGTCGTTTTCCACCGCTCCGTCGGGTGCGTGATGGTAAGCGGTTCGGTATCGTCGTACTCCTCTTCGGAACGGAGGTATATGAGGTCCGCCTCCGCTTTGCCCGTGTATTTATCGTAAATTCGATATACGTTTTTGAACCCGGGGTTCGTGATTTTTGCAAAGTTATCCGAAAGCTTTATTTTGGGGATTTCCACGCCGTTTTCGATGACGGCGGACATCTTGTATACCCCGCCCAGCGCGGGCATATCCTCGCTTGTAATGAGCCTGGTACCGACGCCCCACGTGTCGATCGCCGCGCCCTGGCTTTTCAACGAGGAAATGGAACGCTCGTCTAAATCACCCGAAGCGCATATCTTCACGTAATCATATCCCGCGTCGTCAAGCATTTTGCGAGCCTGCTTGCTTAAATAAGCCAAATCGCCCGAATCCAGCCTGATTCCCTTCGGCTTTATGCCTTTTTGCACGATTTCGTCAAAACAACGAATGGCGTTCGGAACGCCGCTTTTCAAAGTATCGTACGTGTCGACCAAAAGCAGCACGTTATCGGGATACGCCTCCGCATAATTTCTGAACGCCGTCAGTTCGTCGGGGAAATTCATCACCCAGCTGTGAGCGTGCGTGCCCGAAACGGGAATATCGAACATTTTGCCTGCCAAAACGTTGGAGGTGGACGCACAGCCGCCGATGACCGCCGCACGCGCGCCGTAAATGCCCGCGTCGGGTCCCTGCGCGCGGCGCAAACCGAATTCCATCACCGCATCGCCCTTAGCCGCGTAATTGATTTTCGCAGACTTAGACGCGATGAGCGTTTGATGATTGATGATGTTGAGCAAAGCCGTTTCCACCAGCTGCGCTTCCATAATGGGCGCCTTGACAGTTAAAATGGGTTCACCAGGAAAAACCACCGTTCCTTCGGGCACCGCATAAACGTCTCCCGAAAAACGGAAAGTCTTCAGATAATCGATAAATTCTTCGTCGAACAAGCCGAGATCGGTCAGATAGGAAAGCTCTTCGGAACCGAAACGGATGTTGTTGATGTAGTCGATCGCCTGCTCGAGCCCGACGGCGAGAGAATACGTGATCATTCCGTTCTGGCGAAAGAAAAGATCGAACACCGCGATTTCGTTTTGCCTTTTCTGCTTGAGGTAACCGTTCATCATCGTGAGCTGATAAAGATCGGTAAGCAAAGTCAGATTTCTACTCATAGATTTTACCTCTTTTACCGCCCGACGCAAAGCAGGCGGAATTTATAGAAAATTTATTTTTGATTATTATCGTCTTTGAAAGATTTGATTTCAGGCGGAACGTAACTTTCCTCTTCCGCCTTTTCTTTTGCGTCGCGTTCCAAACGGCGCTGTTCGTAATTTTTATAGTCGGGAGATTTATTTAAGGCGATATTTTCCGTCCTGTTCCCCGCAAAAATAAAGCTGAGCACAAAGAAAAGCATGGCAACGACCACCGCAACGATGACGATCAGCCACCAAACCATGTGCGCAAAATCCGCAAGACAATAAGATGTTAAATACATAAACAATATCGCCCCCAGAAAAAAGAAAAACGGAGATTTATCCAGAAAGGCGCGCACGGTAGCAAGTATACCGAGTCCCGCGGATACAACGAGGAAAAACATGAATATCGGGTGCGAGCATACTATAAACACTTTGCTCCACTCTAAAATAGTTAGAACCAGCGCCAGCACAAACACCGCAAGAGTGGCGATTGCGTACGCAAATTGTTTTTTACTAATCTTCATAACGATTTACTCCTCCTTTTTTACGATTATAGCATTTTTGTAAAGGTTTGTAAAGTTTTATTTATCAATCCCTTTTTCTCTCGTCATAAATCCACGTACAACACTGTTTTCGTTGACATTTTACGGCAGATTCCGTACAATATAATCATGCAAAACATCACTCCGCCCGAAACTTTTGCGCTCTTTTTCGATATTGACGGCACGCTCTTATTTGACGGCTCGATACCTAACGAAAACGTCGACGCACTTTTACAGGCAAAAAGCCGAGGGCACAAACTTTTTATCAACACAGGAAGGTCGCGAGGCAATCTGCCGCAAAGCATTTTATCGTTGCCCGTCTTTACGGGATTTTGTTGCGGCGGCGCCTATGCGGAGGCGAACGGAATCATTCTAAAAAACCAAACGATGCCGTTTCCCGTTTATAAAAGCATTCTCGATTATTGCGAGTCTCACGGTTGCGGCTGCGCCATAGAAAGCGTTCAAGGCTTTCACGCTTTTTGTACCGATCGCTGGAAGTCACCGAATTTTTCAAAAGACGAGTTGATAAAGCTCTTTCCCTCCCTGCAGGTCACAAAAGTCACTTTTGACCGCGTTTTAAGCGACTTCGGCAATTTGGAAGGCTTATCGTTCACGCAGTTTCCAAACTATACGGAAGCTTTTTTAAAAGGTTGCAGCAAGGCGTCTATCATGCAGACCATTGAAAATCACTTTGCGATAGACAAAATGCACACGGCGGCATTCGGAGATTCTTTCAACGACAGCGACATGCTCCGCGCAGCGCGCATATCCGTCGTGATGGCGCACGCGCCCGAAGAATTGAAAAAACAGGCTAATCTCGTCAGTTCGACTTCCCGCACGGGAGTTGCCGAAACAATCCGTTTTTTAATAGCCGAAAATATATTATGATCGATAAAATGTTTTACGGCGCGGCAGAATCTGCCGCGCCGTCTTTTCATTCGTTTTAATTTTTTTTGCAAAACTCTATAGTAAACGCCGTTCCGACGTTCAGTTTGCTATCGCAGGAAAGTTTCCAGCCGGAAATGCGGCATATCTTTTTTACGGTAGCAAGACCTAAACCGAATCCCCCGTGCTTACCGCCATGCGATTTATCCACGGTGAAAAACCTGTCAAAAATTTTCTCTTTATTTTCTTCCGAAACGCCAATCCCCGTATCGCGAACAATGAGTTTCGGAACATCGCCCCCCGAAACAACTACGATAATAATCCCGTTATCTTTATTGTACTTTATCGCATTTCTCAAAAGGTTGCCGACCACTTCTATGATCCGCTCATGCCGACTGATTACGATAACATCCTCTTCCACTTCCAGCGAAAGCGTTAGGTTACGCTTTTCCATATCGGGTTTTAAAATGTCCGCCGTTTCTTTTACGATTTTGGAAAGATTCACTTCATAAGGCGGCAAATCGTCGTTATCCAGCTGATTATAATTGATGACGCACGCAACAAGGTTGGAAAGACGCTCGCTTTGCTTTACGATTGTATCGAGCGCGCGCTTTTTCTGCTCTTCGGGCAAATCGTTTTGCAAAAGTTCCGCAAATCCGCGTATCGATGTCAGCGGCGTGTTCATTTCGTGCGTTATGTTTGCGATAAAATCGTTTTTGGACGCCGTCGCCTTGATGACTTGCTCCTTTTCCGCATTGATCTCGCTGATTTTTTCCGCGATGTCGGCGTTCATCTTATTCATCATTTCGGCAATGGGCTCCAGCTCGGGATACTTGGTCTCTATCTTTTCGTTCAATGCGGCTTTTTTCACGCAATCCTTGATGGGTTTTAAGATAAACGAAGTGGATAGATAAGCGCACAGCATGCACAGCAATGTTTCCATAGCGACGAGCCATAACAGTGTCGGAAGTATTTTCATGAACAATCCGCCCGACGCCAACTCGTCCAATCCCAAACGAAGATAAACGTCTCCGACTTTCGTGCAATAATATATGGTATTATGCCCAGCACTGTCGCTTTTTCGCATGTCGTAACCGGTACCGTTTTTCTGCGCATCGACGAATTCGGGTCTGTCGCCGTGATATTGACCTGCAAGCGAAGCTATCTCGCTGTCCGAAATCACCATTCCCTCTTCGGAAATAAACGTTACGCGAACGCCGAGTTTTTCGCTCAATGCTTCGGCGGCTTCCTGCGTGGTTTCCCCGCCCGCCTCATACATGCGGGAATAAACTTCGAGGACGTGGATACTCTCCTGTGTTCCGTATTCGTTATAAATACCAGATGAAGACAACGCGAACAAAATCAGCCCCGCAACGGCGATGAGCACCGTAAAAAGCATGATCCTGATTCTCATTTTATCACTCCGAAACGGCAAATTTATAACCGACGCCGAAAATGGTCTGTATATAATCGATACCGAGTTTTCTCAGACGCGCGACGTGATTGTCCAGCGTTCTGGTTTCCAGTTCTTCAAATCCCCACACTTCCTGCAGGATTTCGTCGCGGGACAAAACCTTTCCTTCATTTTCCATAAAGAATTTCAAAAGCTTGAATTCCTTTCTGTTCAGTTCCAGCTTTTCGCCGCGCAACGTGACCGCCATAGTACCGGTATTCATGCACAAATCGCCGCGAAGCATGACCGTTTCCCGACCATCCAACCGACGAAGCGCAACTTTTACGCGCGCCGTCAACTCAAGAATACCGAAGGGTTTAGTCACATAGTCGTCGGCGCCGAGATTCAAGCATTTAACCTTATCCGTTTCCTTTCCCAAAGCGCTCAGCATGATACAGATCACGTTGGGGTTTTGCTCTTTGATTTTTTTAAGAACGGTTATGCCGTCTCCGTCGCCGAGCATGATGTCGAGCAGCGCCACCCCGGGCTGCCGCTGACCAAACGCCTCCTTAAACTCTCTTACCGTTCCGAAAGTTTTTAAGGCTATGCCGTTCATATCGAACGTGCAGCGCACGAGCTCGCGGATACTTTCGTCATCTTCCAGCAAATATACGAGTTTTTCCATATTATAAATCCACGTAGGTATGAGCGATATAGTTCACGTGGTCGCCAACCCTCTCCAAATTACATACGAGATTGATAAAGACGCTGCTGCTTTCGGGCTTGCACTCCCCGCTGTTGAGGCGCGCGATATGGTCGTTCAGCAGCTTTTTGCGCATAGCGTCGATTTTATCTTCCGCTTCGTCAATATCTTTGATAAGCGTAAACTGTTTTTCCGTAACGAATTTCTTCGTCAGGGAAGAAAGTTCTTTGATATTTTCAAGCATTTCTTCAAGTTTTGAATTGACGTAAGACGAAAATCCCAAATTATCTTTCACCGTCCTACGGGTGTACTTTGTCACGTTTTCCGCAAGTTCGCTGATACGCACGATATCCCCTACGTTGTTGTGCATGGCGGAAATCAGCTTTTCTTCGTTGATACCGATGTTCTGCGAAGAGACTTTAATAAGATAGTTCGTGATATAACGGCTGAGCTCCATCACGCGTTCGTTATTTTCTTCCACGCGCTTTGCCGCGCTTTCATCTTTATCTTTGAAACCGTCGAACGCGATTTGCAAAGACTCCATCGACATATCCAGAAGGTGCAAAACGCTTTTCCCCGTAGCATCCAAAGCGACGCCCGGAGTAGGCAACATACGTTCGTCAAGTATCTTTTCGCTTTCCGCTTCGGCTTCTTCCTTTTTATCCCTTATGATGAGTTGCGAAAGTTTGACAAACAAAGCGGTAAACGGAAGGAACAAAATCGTACAAATCACGTTAAACGCCGTATGGAACATAGCTATCTGCGTTCCGGGCGCACCGCTGAACCAGCGGACGAACGTAGCGTCCATAAATCCGGGCCAGCAGGTGAAAAATATGAAAAATATCACCGAACCGAACGTATTGAACATCAAGTGTATCAAACTTGCTCGGCGAGCATTTTTATTCGTACCGATAGAAGAAATAAGCGCCGTCACGCAGGAGCCGATATTCGTACCGAGAATGACGTACAAAACGGAATTCCCGCCCCCGCCGACGATCAACCCGTCGGTCGCAAGGACGATCAAAATGGAAGTAACAACAGAACTGCTTTGCGTCAAAGCCGTCAGCGCAAAGCCGATAAACAACAATAAAAAAGGATTTTTAATCGCGGTAAAAAGTTCCTTGACTTCGGGATTGCTCTTGATGGGATTGATCGCGGCGCTCATGAAATCAAGTCCAACGAAAATCAGTCCCAAGCCCGCAAGCATATATCCGACGGTCTTGTATTTTTCCTTTTTGGCGATCATGTAAATCATCATGCCGATAAAAGCGAGCGGCAAAGCAAACATCATAAAGTCGAACTGACTTAAAGAAGCGAGCTGTGCGGTGATGGTCGTACCTATGTTCGCCCCCATGATCATCGTAGTCGCCTGAAAAAGAGACATGATCCCCGCATTGACCAAACCGACGATCATAACGGTGGTGATACCCGAACTTTGCACGATTGCCGTGGTG
Source organism: uncultured Bacillota bacterium (assembly GCA_949290895.1). Lineage (GTDB taxonomy): Bacteria > Bacillota > Clostridia > Christensenellales > Borkfalkiaceae > UMGS775. Next base: position 10,157 of record CASETU010000050.1, on the reverse strand, counting down.
ACCGTCCCTATCCCCACGCCGACCAGTTTGTTTTTAGAAGTTTTGTTGAACAGGTCCTTGATTTTGCTGTTTGCAAGCTTTTCCGTGTTGTCCGACAATGCCGCAACGCCCATCAAAAATGCGCCGAGCCCGCCCAATAAAGCTAATAACGCCGCCAGATAATCCATAAATTTTTCCTTTTATTTTTCTTACATTGTAATATAATTGTAAAATTTATTCAAGTTTATTCACCCCGCAAATGTAATAAAAATGTAATATTAACCGCTTTCTTCTAAATTATGTATCAATATATTCGGTGTTTTGTTTACAAAAACAAAACATTTACCGTAAATTTGCAATTTAGAGAATTTATGGTAATTTTGCAGAAAAATCATTCGATTTAAGCTATCAACTTCAAAAAATCCGCAAAATCATTTGATTATTTTCATAAATCATTATAAAATATATTAGCACAAAACGAAAGAACACTTTTTATTACCCGCAAAATCACACGTCTGCGGAAACCCCAAACTTTATACGGGAGTTCAAATGAAACAAACTTACGAAAAAAATCGCCCTCTTATTATTTTGATGCTCGCAAGCATTTTGATTTTTGCGACGTACTTTCCGGAATTGCTAAACGACTGTCTTTACAACGCATTTTCCCCAGCTTTCGGCGAACTTGCATATTTGGCAGTTTTTCTCATAAAATGCGCCGTTTATATAGCAGCATTCTTTGCCGTATGTTTCTCGGCAAAAAAATATGCAAATTTATCGCTGTTTTCAAAAAAGCAAAAGCGTTTACACCCTAAATACGCACTGATGATTTTCGTTTTGACGTTTGCGGCGATCTTCTTTTCTTGCTGGGCAATCGGATTCGACCTTCCCGTAATCGCGGAAGTCGGAACCAGTTCCACTTCGGAAAAAGTCATCGCAACGCTTTCAAAAGAATATCTGCCTTTTCTTTTCCGCAGTCTTTGCGCGGTTTTGACAATCGCTTTATTGCAGAATTTTTTCGAAACGGTCATTCCCGCAAAATACATACAACGCATTCCTTTGGGCGGATTGCTCTTTTTTGCAACTTGCGGCGTAGCAGAACTTTTTATCGCGGCAGACGTTATACTGATTTACGCATACTGGATATTCTATCTTTTTTACGGGATAGTTTATGTTTTAAGTGAAAAAAGATTGATTTTGACTCTTATTACCGCTTTGCTCGTTATCATATTATAGGTGTTATTTATGACAGAAAAAATCACATCGTTTTTGAGAAACAACGTATTTATTTTTCTTTACGTTATCATATCGATTTTGCTGGAGTTTTTCGCGACTTTTCTCGTGTCGAACGAACTGAAAATCAGCAGACCGGGAATATTTCTGACTTTGATTGCGCTTGCAACGGCAATCCTCTGCCTTATCCCCGATCAAAAAACAAGATTTTGGCTTTCCGCGGCTTTCATGATAGCCCATGCTTTAATCGATTTGACGTTTATTTTAATGTATACACTTACCTCCGGCACGATATTCGACTTCGAAATGTTCAATCTCGCAAAGGACGGCATGGGCACCATAGAAGCGACCAGCCCGAATTTTGCATTTCTGTTCGTTTCCTGTTTCGTCATCGGACTTTATATCGTCCTCGGAAGTTACGAAAAAGACAGAGCGCCGCTTTTACAAAAAAAAGTTTCCTCCACCGTGGTCATCAGCATTCTCCTTTGCGTTATTTTTGCCGCGCAGGGAACGCTTGCTTACTTTGTCGGGCGCAACAAATCCGACGATATGTCTTATAAACTTTACGAAAACACGGAAAATTCCTATACAAAACAAGGCATTCTGGGGAATTTCGTAACGCAACTTTATAAAGGTCTGTTTTTCAACAACGTAGAATTAGGCGACACAAAAGAACTTGAAGATTACATTTTCGGCACGGTAACGGAAGAAACGGAAAAATTCGGCGAAGCTTCCGGCATGAACACAGTAACGATATTAGCGGAAAGCTTAGAATGGTTTGCATTCATAAGCGATACGGAAAGATACCCCAACGGCTTAAAAGCCGACGAGGAAACGCTGAGAAAATTATTCCCGAACCTTTATGAACTTTACGACACAAGTTACGTTGCCGACAATTTCCATTCCAGAGAAAAGACCGATATTTCGGAAAACCTGTCTTTGTTGGGCTGTTATCCGACAGATGCTTACGTAAATTATACTTTTCCCGAAAATTCCATTCCCTTTTCCTCCCCGCAGGTGCTCAAAGCGCTTACAGGAGCGGAATCAGGCTATTTCCATAACGGCTTAAGCGATTTTTACAACCGACACGATTATTATCTTAACTCTGTCAAGGTAGACAAATTTTACGCAAACGAAGAAATGATCGCTTATTCCGAAAGTATAAGCGGCAACTATAAAGATTATACCGAATCGGGAGAAAGAAACCTCGATTCCGATATGATCGAGCTTTGCAAAGAACTGATGTTTCCGTCCGATCGCCGTTTCGATACGCATATTTCCACAATCACCATGCACGGGCAATACGCAGAGCGCGAAAACCTGAAAGAATATTACGCCATTTTAGACGAATACGGTACCTGCCCCATGCCGGACGAAAACGATAAAGATTACGACAACAAATATGCTTTCCGCAATTATGTTGCGGCGGCAATGGAGCTGGACAAAGCGCTGGGCGAAATATTCGATTATCTGAAAAACACAACCGACGATAAAGGCGTTCCCCTCATCGAAAATACAGTCATCGTTCTTTTCGGAGACCACAATGCCTACTATTACGAGCTTTCCGATTATATTAAGGACTTGACCGATACCGACACTACGCGCAATTACACAGACCTTTTCCGCGTCCCGTTGATGATTCGCGTAGGCAACAAATTAACGGATACGCCCCTTTCCGAAAGGATTATCGAAAAATTCACGTGCACCGCGGACATCGTGCCTACGATATACGATTTGCTCGGCATTAAATACTTTGATAACATGCTTTACGGAACCAGCATATTTTCCGAAAAAACCTCCGTGCTTTATTCCAGGGCATACGATGTATTTATAACCGATAAAATGTATTTTTACAACTTAAACAACGTTATCTGGCAGGATAAGAGCGTCGACGAAACGTATTTGGCTCAAGTCGAAGAAACAGCGAGCGTTTTGCTGAATAAAATTTCTCATATTAACAGAATATATTACAACGATTATCTGAAAGGAGAAAAAGCCGAACTGTTTGTACAAAGGCTGCAAGAAATCAATTCATGAATTATCAAAACATCATATTCGACCTTGACGGCACTCTCAGCAATTCCGAAAACAGCATTTTAACCACCCTTAAGCAGACTTTTGAACACCTCGGCGTAAAAACACCGCCATACGAGACTTTGCTGAAATTTATCGGCCCGCCGCTCGTGGAATCGTTTTGCCGCTATTGCGGCTTTGACGAGGCACAAGCGATAAACGCGCGTTACGTTTATCAGCAATACTTCGACGTCACGGGTAAAGAACTGAACGTTTTATACGACGGCGTGAAAAGTTTATTAAAACAACTGAAAGAATCGGGCAAAAGACTTTACATTGCCACCACAAAAGAAGAAAAAGCTTCACTTTACATCATTGAAAAACTCGGGATTGCGAAATACTTCGACCGCTTGGTCGGAGCGTCTAAAGATAACAGCCTATCCGAAAAAGCAGACCTTTTGAAAAAACTTCTTTCGGAATGCAACATATCCCCCGATTCCGCAGTCTTGATCGGAGACACTTCGTACGACGTCATCGGGGCACAGAAGGCAGGCATCGACTGTATCGCCGTTTTATACGGTTTCAATTCCGCTGAACAGCTCCTGCAAAACGGTGCAAAGCTTTTGGCAAAAGACGTGGAAACGTTATCTAAAATACTTTTATAAATCGCAAAAAACGACATTCATTGATGGTAATAAAAAATCAATTTTAAATCAACGATAAAAGGCTTCCGAATTTTTTCGGAGGCCTTTTATATAAAGAGATAATCAACTTTAATACATAGATAAAACGGATTTAAAATTTAGAGCGAACAATTATATCTCGACTTCAAATAATATGCGGCACTTAACTGCGGCTAAACATAAGCATTATTTTTAAGCACAAACCTCATAATTGATCCAGATTTTTCTGCAGCGATTTTAAAAACATTCCCACATGATATCCGTCACAAACCGCATGATGCACTTGCACCGAAAGCGGCATGATAAATCTTTCGCCGACACGCTCGTATCGCCCGGCAGTAAATATCGGCAAAAAATAAGAATAATCGTTTTTTAAATTCAGATTAAATCCCGTAAATCGTGTCCACGGATCCATCGAAACGGAAAAACAATCCTCTCTCGGCGGCTTGGCTAAAAATTTATCGCGAGACTTTGCCGCACTCGAGTCCCTTTTATAGCGCTCGCAAAATGCGGAAAAATTTCCGTCATACTGCGTCCATGTAACAGTAAAAGTCTTTGAGGTTTCATTAAATATCGTGTATGACGGCGACAACATATCGTAATAACCGAATTTTCCTTCCGCGTTCAGTCCCATTCTAAATTGCTCCATTTCAGAAACCGTTTTGGACAGCGCAAACAATATAGACGGATAGATCCCGTAATTTTTCTTTTTAATGTTCGTTATATCCAAATCGGACGTAGATGAATAAGTGCAAGGCACTTCTTTTGTGTAATGCAAGAACCATTCTTTTCTCTTCCACGAGTCGACATCGATGACATGAAACATATTGTTTTTCTCCTTAAAATTACAAAGTATATATTCAAAAAATACAGAGATATATTCTGCTCGCGAAAACCGCGACATTTACTAACGATTTTGGCAAAGATTCTATGTTTATGTTAAACATAATTTATAAAATTATCATTAGAAAATCACTAATTTTTTTGATTGTCAAAATCTTTTAAACGAAATCCTTGTTTTTGAATATTTTCAAAGACGTAAAATATGATACTGTAAAGGCAATAGCGGCGCAAAAAGCGGAAATCGTCACCGACAGCAAATAAAAGTTTTCCGCCCCGAATTTATCCGCAAGCCCCATAGTGGCGGCAAATAACATCACGGCTACCAAAAAGCCCCCTATAAAAAATACGCGCGCCATTTCCGAACCGTATTTAAAAAACAACGGAATAATGAAAGCAGTCATAATAAACGCGAGCATGCCGTAAGTCATCACGGCGCAAACTCCTTCCCCCTTGTTTTTCAAAAAGCACGACGAGGCAACGCCCAACAACATGACGGGGACAGTAAGCAACAACGATAATAAATATTTTTCACCGACAAGCTTCGCTTTGGGAACGCCCGAGGCGACGGCAAATTTACTCCAGCCGTCCTGCTGATCGTAAGTCATTGCCGACATCAATGCACCCAACGAAACAAACAACATAAAGCCGCAGAAAAAATAAATATTTTTTTGAAAATAAGAAACGGCAATAAAAACTAAAACCGCGGCGGCATAGTATATGAGCTGTGACTTTATATTTAAAAAATCTTTATACAATAATCCTTTCATAATTTCTCGCCTCTCAAAAAGTAAAGCATGATATCGTCTATTTCCGCACGTTCAAGAGGATATTTTGAACTTATTTGTTCTTTCTCGACAAGCGCGCTTACTCCGTATTGCGTGCGGTTAAAACCGACTACCGCGTTTTTGGGTACTTTTTCAAAGTCCTCCACACCGCATTTCAATATCCCGTATTTTTCGTAAAGAGCGTCTTTTTCCTCAAAAAATATCTGTTTTCCTTTATGGATAAAAAGGATATAATCGCATATTTTTTCAAGGTCGCTCAAAATGTGCGAAGACAATATCATCGCATGATTTTCCGATTGCATGAAATCATAAAAAACATCAATTATTTCATCTCTGGCAACCGGGTCGAGCCCTGAAGTCGGCTCGTCCAACACGAGCAGATTTGCATTATGCGAGAGCGCGACGGCAATCATCAGTTTTTGTTTAATTCCCCGCGAAAGCGTCTTGATCGGCTGTGCCGCGGGCAGCGCGAATTTAGTCACATACTTTTCAAAAACGCCTTCGTTCCATTCCGAAAAAACGCTTTTCATCATTTTTCCGACCTGCTTTACGTTCAGATTTGATGGCAATCCGTTTTCCCCGATCACCGCACCGATGTGATTGCGCTCCGTTTCGCTTAATTGTGATACACTTTTTGAAAAAACTTCGAGAACACCAGAATCCGGTTTAACAGTACCCAAAATGCAATTCAACGTGGTGCTCTTCCCTGCGCCGTTTTCCCCGATCACACCCACAACAGTGCCTTCGGGAACGTTAAAACTTATATTCTGCAAAGCAAAGTTTTGATATGATTTGTTGAGTTTTTGAATTTTAACGCTGTCCATTTTCACTCCTCTTTCAGCAATTTATATACCGCGAACACCTCTTCGTCGGTCATATTCAGCTCGCAAGCTACGTTTATCGCCTCGACAAGACTGCTTTCCAAACGCTTTAACAATTCTTCTTTAAAAATCTCCCTGTTAACGGGCGCGACAAAGCTGCCCTTGCCTTGCAGAGAAACGATAAAACCGTCCTTTTCCAAATCGTCAAAGGCGCGCTTTGTCGTGATCACGCTTATCCTGAGATCTTTTGCCAGCGCGCGAATGGACGGCAGCGCATCGCCTTCTTTCAGCTCTCCTTTTGCTATCGCATTTTTGATTTGCAAATAGATTTGCTCGTATATCGGTTTACCGTCGGAATTTCCGATAAAAATATTCATATTTCTCCTTGAAGTTTTGCAAAGTGTATATATATTATATTAACAGTATATACATTTGTCAAGAACTTTAATACAGCAATCTTAAAAATTTTTTACATAATTTTCCGAAAGCGCGGCAAGATAGCTTTATAAGCGTAATAACGCAAACTCAGGGAGGCAAACATGTTTAAAAAAATTATGTTGTTGCTCGCCGTATCGGCAGCGCTGCTCGCGCCATTAAATACGGCTCTTAAATCCGCTTCCGCGGAGGTTGTTTCCGAAAAGTATATTTTCAGCGCGGCGGGAACCGTCACTGCCGACGCTGACACAGTCACAATTCTTGCAGGCATAGACACTTATGCCCTGACCTTAGAAGAAGGCATGAAAGCAAACGACACTGCAACACAGAGCATCGAAAAAAGCTTTGTTTCTTACGGAACCGTAAAAGAAGAATATTATTCGGCGTATCCTGCATACGATAAAATCGGTTACAACATAACGCGACAGTTGTGTTGCAGTTCCAAAAATCTCAGCGAAGCGCAAAACATGATTGCCGCGCTCACAAAGGCCGGCGCAAATAAAATCTGCGCCATAACCTATTCGAGCAGCCGAGAGGAAGAATTGAAGATCGAGGCCCTTAAAAACGCCGTCAAAAAGGTAAAAGAAAAAGCCGCCGCTATAGACGGAAAACTGAAACTGATAGAATTAACGGAATTCGGCGCCTACCCGATTTCCTGCACAAACGGAAACAGCGATACCAAAATTTGCATAGAAGCGCATGTACAAGCCGTTTTTCAATACTGAAAAAGCAAGCGCGGCAAAATATTGCCGCGCTTGCTTTTTAGGTAAAGAATTTGGTTTAATGATAAGCTAAATGAAATACAAAATAATAATACATTATTTTTCTACAAATATATTATAAATCACCTAATATGCGATTGTCAAATAAAATATCGTACATTATGCGATAATTTTTTTATTAAAAAATATTTCGGAGGTGTCAATTTGGACTTAAAAGATATACAATCGAGATTACGAGAAACCATAAAAAACAGTTCGTTAAGCCAAAAGGAAATCGCCGAGGCGATCCACGTCTCACCTCAGACCATATCTAAATACATGACAAAAGACGTGTTTCCGGCGCTCGATACTTTGGCGGAGCTTTGCAAATTGCTCGACGTCAAATCCGACTATATATTAGGTCTTTCCGAATTTTAAATCCTGCAAAGCTCTGCTTTTGCAGGATTTTTATAACGAAAAACCAAGCGCGTCGGCGATAGCGCGCACCGTTCGTTCGGTATCGAGCCCGTCGCAATCGATGATTAAATCGGCATACTTCTCATAAAGCGGCGCGCGTTCTTCATAAAGCTCTGAAAGCGTTTCACCTCTTTTCTTCATAACTACGCCGCGACGAACCACATTTTTTAGCCTTCTGCTGATTTCGTCAAAGCTCAGTTTCAGATAAACGGTTTTTCCGATCTCCCGAAGATGTTTCATCGCCAAATCGGAATAAACAACGCTCCCGCCCGTCGCTATCACGCAGCGTTTCGCCCACAGCTTTTCGTTTACCGCGCCCTCTATGCGAATAAATTTCTCCACGCCTTTTTCTGCAATGATGTCGCAAAGCAGGGCCTTTTCTTCGCTTTGAATCAATAAATCGCTGTCAATAAAACCATAGCCGATGGTTTTTGCCAGCAATACTCCTGCCGTGCTCTTTCCCGCAGTCGGCATGCCTATAAGAATTATATTGTCTTTATCGCCCTGAATCATAATTTGAGTATACGCCCTTTAAAACGTTTTTGTCAATTTTATTTGCGCGTTTTATCTTTTGGTGCTATAATTTTTCTATGCAAAGAGAAAACATTTACCGCCAGCTTCCCCTTAAATTGCTCCCATGGTACGATAGTGAAAAACGCGACCTGCCATGGAGAGAAAACTGCGACCCCTACCGCGTTTGGGTATCGGAAATCATGCTGCAGCAAACGCGCGTGGAGGCGGCAAAAGAATATTATCTGCGGTTTATAAAAGAACTCCCGACGGTAAAAGACCTTGCCGACTGCCCACAAGACAAGCTGTACAAGTTATGGGAAGGCCTGGGCTATTATTCCCGCGTAAAAAACATGCAAAAAGCCGCAAAAGAAATCGTCACGCGAGGAAGTTTTCCCGATACTGCGGAAGAACTTTACAAACTGAGCGGAATCGGAATATATACCGCAGGCGCAATCGCCTCCATAGCTTTTTCCCGCCCGTCTCCCGCGGTCGACGGTAACGTAATACGCGTGCTTTCCCGCATTTTTTCCGACGAACGGCCTCAAAGCCTTTTAAAAACCGTTTTCCATAATGAACTTGCTAAGTTTTATCCGAAAGAACGCTGCGGTGATTTTACGCAAAGCCTGATGGAACTCGGCGCAACCGTATGCACGCCGCGCTCTCCGAAATGTCTGACCTGTCCGCTTTTCGACTTATGTTCAACGCGAAGCGACGCGCTTCCCGTTCCGCCCGAAAAAAGCCCCAGAAAACGCACGCAAATGACCGTGTTTATCTTTTCGACACCGCATGGTATCGGGCTGTGTAAGCGAACTACAGGCGTATTAAAGGATATGTGGCAATTCCCGAATGAAGAAAGAAAACTTTCCACCAAAGACGCAAAAAAATACCTCGCCGAAATCGGCATAACGCAATTTACAATCAGTCCTCCGAAAACACACAAACACGTTTTTACGCATATCGAGTGGCTGATGACGGCATATCTCGTAAAGACAGACACTTTACTGCCGCAACTTGAATACTTCTTCCCCTCGGAAATCGGAGAAAAAATCGCATTGCCGTCGGCATTCCGATGGTGTATGGAAATCTTATAAAAGAGAAACGGGAGCATGGGCTCCCGTTTCTCTTTTATAACAATACAACATATTCCTCTCCGCGCGATACCGCGCATTGATTAAATTATTTTCAGTTTATCATTCCATGCAAAAATTGTCAACGCATATTGCAAAAGAACGTTTGCAAATATGACAATCCGAGCAATTCAGATGAGCCACTCGGATTGTCGATTTTAACAATTTTTCACTACTTAAATCGCCGTATACGCATCTTGATAATATGTGACGATTTCTTCAAAATATGAATTATATAAAGCCAATTCTTCCGCGTCTAAAGCCGTAAGAGCTTCGTTCAAAGCATTCATGTTTGCATCGAGTTCGTCTTTCGCAATGGAAATATCCTCTTCAGCCCCTTCAGATTGTACATACCGATAATTGATAACGGAACTTTCTGCATTCAATAACGCATCGACGGCCGCAATCAGTTTTTCCTTTCCCACAAAAACACGCTTAAAAATTTCGGATATACCTTCATAATATCCTTTGGATGCCTGAGACATTTATTATTTATAGGAGAATTTTCGATAAAACACTTCGAAATCGTTTAAAAGGCCGCTATACTAAT
>CASETU010000049.1 GCA_949290895.1 uncultured Bacillota bacterium | reverse complement strand
CTCCGTGGTCGCCATCTGCAGCCGCTGCATGTCCGCCACCCCTTCGTCGGGATAGAACACCATGATCTTGACGCCCTTTTTATCCTTAAATCCTTCCAGCGCCGCTTTACCCGTATCGCCGCTCGTAGCGGTTAAAATGAGCACGTCGTCTTTAATGCCCGCATTGTCGCACCCCGCACGGAGCAGATAAGGCAGCAGGGTGAGCGCTATATCCTTAAACGCCAGCGTGGGACCGTGAAAAAGCTCGAGGATATAAAGGTTTTCATCGAGTTTCAAAACGGGTGCGGCGTCCTCGTCGAAACGGGAATATGCCTCATCGCACGCTTGCAAAAGAGCTTCGTAATCGTATTCTTCCAAAAATTGAGAAAGCACGAACGCCGCGCGGTCCGCATAGTCCATATCCAGCATCGCCTCGAGCGAGCCCGACAAATCGGGATATCTTTCGGGAACGAAAAGCCCTCCGTCTTCCGCAATGCCTTTTACGATCGCCTCGGACGCGTTCGCCGCCGACGCGCCACCTCTTGTGGAATAAAATTTCATAGCCGACTCCTCTTGATATTCGTTAAAAGGGGACGGAAAATTTCCGTCCCCTTAAATATACTATATTTTGCAGGAAAAAAGCAACAAATTACAAAGCTTTTATGAATAATTTGCCGATTTAAGCGTATTTTTTAAGAAACGCGGGCAATTCTTCTTCCGAAGCGCTGCAGGTGAACACAAAGCTGACGGAAAACTGCTTTTCAAGGCTTTCGACAAGATTGAAGAAGTTTTCGAGTTCGCCGAGCGGTTTGCCGGAAATCCGAGCGATGCCGTCGATGAAAATGTATTCGTTATCGGAGTTCGCCGCGACGATGCCCTTAATGAATCCCGTGAGCTCGTTTTCGCAATTGATCCCGTAAACTTTGGTATCTATAAATCTGATCTGATATTTCAAATCGTACATGTACCTATTGGTATCCGTGATAAAAACAACGTGCCCTTTCGCCGACTCCATGGTCGCATTCGCCTGATCTATTACAATTTTTGTTTTGCCCGTCCCTTTAGGTCCGTAAACGATTTTCATGTCTTTTCCTCCATTTGAGCTTTTTTATATTGTATACTATTTCTCGGAATATTTCAATAGTTTTCCCGAAATTTACAAAATAATTTTTTTACTCACTTATGATCACGGCTTTACGCAGCGAAAACCGCCGAAAAGACGCGCAAAACCTTTTATTATCTGTATGCGCCCGCATTAAAAAACGTGCTTATTTTTTCAGATAGGAAAAGTCCACTACGTCCAAAATCGAACGTTTTACCCAACGGCCGTTGGTGAAATCGGGCACCGCGACGGGCGCACCGCCCAGCGCGATGGATTGCTCGGAAAGCGCGGAAATACTCATCCATGCCGCCGCGTCATACACGTCGATCGGCAATTCTTTGCCCTCTAAAATACGGCGGAAAAAGTCGCGGAACATCAAAAAGTCCATGCCGCCGTGTCCGAGTTCGCGGTCTTTATCCGTAATGTTTTTCCAGATGTCGGGCAGAAATTCGCTCTCGTATTCCTTCGCATTGCCGAGGTATTTGCGGATCGTATCGGGCGTTTCGAAAAATTCGTGCGAATTGCACTTTTCTTCCAAAAAGACCATATCGCTTTCCTGCACGCAAAGACCTTTCGTGCCGCTCAACGTAAATTCGCGGGAATAATATCTCGGAAGCGTGGTGTCGAGCTTTAAGGAAATCGTCTCCCCGTTGGCGCATTTTATCAGCGTATTGACGACGTCGCCCTGATTGAAAGTGACGTTTTCCAGCGTCTTGTCGGGATTTTTATCCGACTTGACGTATTCCGCAAGTCCCGCAGCCTTGGACGCCACCGAAACCAAAGACAGCATTCTGTTGCCGCGGTTGATGCCCAAAACCTTTGCGATGGGTCCCAGCTCGTGCGTGGGATAATTTTCGCAGTTGCGGTGCATATAATTATTTAGTCTGTAATGGCGGTTGACCCTGCCGCCCGTCACCTCGTCTCTCAAATCGTGCGCATAGGCGCCGTGGCAATGCACGATCTCCCCGAGTTTTCCCGCACGCGCCAGCGCCGTACCGAGAAGTTCGAACCGGTCGTAACAGCAGTTTTCCATCATCATGATCGGCGTGCCCGTCGTTTCGTAAGTTTTAACGAGTTCCCAACATTCTTCCACGCTGTAAGCGCCGCCGACTTCCATTGCCGTTATCTTGCCCGCGCGCATCGTTTCGATTGCGATGCGGATATGTTCTTCCCACCCCGCGGTGATGAGCACCGCCTGCACGTTTTCGTCTTTCAACAAATCGTGATAATCCGCGTAAGCGCGCGGCTTTTCGCCGTACTTTTCTTCTACGCGCGCCACTTCCGCATCGCGGCGATCCTCATACACGTCGCTCACAGCGACGATGCGCGCTTCGTCTATCGCAAGAATGGTTTCCGTAAGTCCCGAACCCCTTTGCCCCAGACCGATGATACCTACGTTGACTCTTTCCATATCTTCTCTCCCGTTTTTTTCTTCTATTGTAGCACCTAAGGCGCCGTATAGCAATGAAAAAAATTGTCATTAAACTGTACTTTTTTACTTTTTTGTGTTATACTGTTTTTATGAAAGAATCCAAGTTTTTTATCGACGCTCCGGAAATCGTGAAATTTTTCGTCGCGCGGGAGGAAAAGGAACTCGTCATTCAGTCCGTCGGATACAATAATTTTCATTTTGTAAAGCCGCAGCTCTTTTTGAGAAGCCAGGAACAATTCACCCTGCACTTCGTGCTGAGCGGCAGCGGAACGCTGAACGTAGGCGGCGTAAAACGGCACATTTCCCGACATCAGGTTTTCGCGTTGGATAACCGCTGTGAATTTTGCTATTATCCCGATAAAGAAACGCCGTGGGAATACGTATGGTTCGACTTTACCGGCGCGCGCAGTGAAGAATATTTGCGCGAAGCGGGGTTTTCGCAAAGCAATCCCGTTCTCGACTGCGCGGAACCGCAACGGCTCACCGCGGCGTTCAAAAAGATTTTTACCGACGCGGAAAAGCAAAACGCCGTTTCCTATTTCGACGTTGCAAGCGCGTTTTTCGCAACCCTTTCCACCGTTTCGAGCCGCGACGAAAAAACTATATTTTTTTATCACGACGATTATATCGAGGAAATCAAGCGCTTTATTATGCTGAAATATCTTTACGAGGATTTCAACGTGGAATATCTAAGCCGCTCCATGCACATTTCCCATTCGCACCTATGTAGGATATTCAAAAAAAGCGAGGGCGTTTCCGTCATAGAATACGTCAACGCCCTGCGCATGAAACGCGCCGAAGAACTGCTGGAAAAAACCGACCTGACGGCGCGGGAGATCGCCTATATGTCGGGTTTCAAAGAATACGAATACTTTTTGAAATGCTTTAAAAAATCGCACGGCGTAACGACTTCCGCTTTCCGTTCCCGCAAACAAAGCTTTTCAAAATCAAACGTTTAAAAAATACGCCTCCGCGCAAAATTTGCGCGGAGGCGTATTTTTCATTAAAACGAACTACTCGGTTCACCCGCATAAAGCGGGTTCACGCTCCGTTCTTATTACTGACCGAGAATCATCAGTTTTTTGTGGAATTCCTTGTCGAGAGACATCACCATGCCGTCGAGCTCGTCATCGCCGAGCACGCTGCAGCGCCCGTCTTCGTACTGTTTATCGATGAGTTCCTTGATTTTTGCGACGATCGGTTCGCTCTTGCTGATCTTATACTCGTCGGGTAAATCGTAATACTCGTTTATCCAGTACGCGATACCCGCCAGACCGCTGGCGTTGTTGATGGAAACGTGCATCGGGCGGTTGAGGATTTTTTTCGTATCGAAAATATTGTAAATCTCCTCGTCCTTGAGCATGCCGTCGGCGTGAATGCCCGCACGGGTGGAGTTAAAACTCCTGCCCACGAACGGCGTTCTCGGCGGAATGACGTAGCCGATCTCCTTTTCAAAATATTCGGCGATCTCCGTGATGGCGGTAAAGTCCATGCCGTCGTCCGTGCCGCGAATGGAGGCGTACTCGATCGCCATCGCCTCGAGCGGGCAGTTACCCGTCCTTTCGCCGATACCGAGCAGCGAACAGTTAATGGCGGCGCAGCCGTAAAGCCACGCGGTGGTGGCGTTTGTAACGACCTTATAAAAATCGTTATGACCATGCCATTCCAAAAGTTCGCTGGGCACGCCGGAATAGTAGTTGAGACCGTAAATAATCCCCTGCACGCTGCGCGGCAACGCGCTGCCGGGATAGGTAACGCCGAACCCCATGGTATCGCAAGCCCTGATTTTGATGGGAATACCGCTTTCCTTGGAAAGCCGCATCAACTCCGAAGCGAAAGGCACGACGAACCCGTAAAAATCCGCGCGGGTGATGTCCTCGAAATGGCAGCGCGGCTTGACGCCCGCCGCCAGCGCGTCCTTGACGATACCGAGGTATTTATCCAGCGCCTGCGAACGCGTGAGGTTCATCTTTTTGAAAATGTGATAGTCCGAACAGCTGACGAGCACGCCCGTTTCCTTGATGTTCATGCTCTTGACGAGCTCGAAATCCTTTTTGTTCGCGCGTATCCAGCTGGTAACTTCGGGAAATTGCAAGCCGAGCGACATACACGCTTCCGCCGCCTTTCTGTCCTTTTCGGAATAGAGAAAGAATTCCGATTGCCTGACGAGCCCTTTCTTTCCTCCGAGTTTCGCCATCAGCTTAAATAAATCGACGATCTGTTTCACCGTAAAAGGCGACGTGGACTGCTGCCCGTCGCGGAACGTAGTATCGGTAATCCAAATTTCCGAAGGCGGGTTCATCGGCACGTTGCGGAAGTTGAAGATGACCTTCGGAACGCTGGTATATTCGAACACGTCCCTGAAAAGCTGCGGTTCCGCTACGTCCTGCAACTCGTATTCGTAAGTTTTTTCCTGCAAAACGTTCTTGTTTTTGTTGAATTCGATCATTTTAACACCCTTATTTTAATTCATTGATAAAGCTTTCCAGCCGGTCGAGACCTTCTTTGATATCCTCGAGAGAAATGGCGTAAGAAAGACGCACGGATTTATCGTCGCCGAAAGCGATGCCCGGAACGAGTGCGACACCCTTTTTGAGCGCGGCGTTCGCAAAGGAAATAGATGAATCGACTTTTTCCCCGTCAAAACTCTTGCCGTAAAGCCCCGAAACATCCATAAAGAGATAAAACGCCCCTTTCGGTTCGGCGCAAACGACGCCTTTCATGTTCTTTACGCGCTCGAACATATATTTGCGGCGTTCGTCGAAGGTCTTTTTCATATTCGCGATAAACTCCTCTCCGCCGTTCAGCGCCGCGACCGATGCGTACTGCGCGATGGAACAGGGGTTGCTTGCCGTATGCGACTGCATGCTGGAAATGGCTTTCGCTACGTTTTTCGGGGCGGCGAGATAGCCGATCCTCCAGCCCGTCATGGAATACGTTTTGCTCATGCCGTTGACGACGATGGTCTGTTCCTTGACCTTTTCGCTGTACTGCGCGATGGAATAAAATTCTTCGCCGTAAACGAGTTTTTCATAAATTTCGTCGGCGATGACGTAAATACCGCTTTCCTCCACGAACTTTGCGATTTCTTCCACTTCCTTTTTGCTGTAAACCGCACCCGTCGGGTTGTTCGGAGAATTAAAGATAAGGCACTTCGTCTTCGGCGTGCAAGCCTTTTTCAAATCTTCCGCCGTCACTTTATACCCGTTTTCCTTGCCTGCGGGCACGTAAACGGTCTTGCCGCCCGCCAGCGCGATAAGTTCGGGATAAGTCAGCCAGTAAGGCGACGGGAGCAAAACTTCGTCTCCCTCTTCCACGATGGCCTCGATGGCGTGATAAAGCGAGCTTTTCGCACCCGAAGAAACGACGATCTGATCTTCCGTATATTCAAGGTTATTGTCTTTTTTAAACTTGGCGCAGATGGCTTTTTTCAGCTCGGGCATGCCCGACGCGGGCGTATATTTGGTAAAACCGATGTCGAGCGCTTTTTTCGCCGCATCGATAATATAGTCGGGAGTGTTGAAATCGGGTTCGCCTGCTCCGAAACCGATGACGGAAATGCCTTCCGCTTTCATTTTTTTCGCTTTCGCGGTGATTTCCAGCGTAAGCGAGGGCGCGATGTTCTTGACTCTTTTCGTGATTTCCATG
>CASETU010000048.1 GCA_949290895.1 uncultured Bacillota bacterium | reverse complement strand
TAATTGGAAGTGCCGTCCATATACAGGCAGTTGCCTTTCACTCCCTTTCTCCAAAGCGGATCGCTCGCGGGTTTCATCAGGTTGATTTGATTGGATGCGTCAAAGACGTTGTTGATCGTAAAAGTTTTTCCGCTGACTTCCTCTTTCGTCACCTTGCCGTCCCCTTCATCGAACGCATAATACGCGAGCAATGCATCGGACGCCGCATTTTTTTCATCGGAACAGCCGGCTACTCCCACCGCGCCGACAAACAGGCAGACAATCAGAAAAGAAATTACCGTTTTTTTAAAAATTTTCATAAATCCGTCCTTACCGTTATATTTTTAATCCCCCTGCGCCGATCCCCTCTACGATATACTTTTGCGCAAATACGTAGATGAGGAAAATCGGAATACTCGTGATCACGAGCGACGCCATGACTTCGCCCGTCGTAACGCCCTCTATGCTCTGTATGGTCGTCAACGCCGCCTGAATGGGATAAAGCGGCCACTGTCCCGCCTGCGGGCTTGGCAGAACCATCGTCGGCCAGATGTAATCGTTCCATACGCCGATAAAGGCAAAGGTCGCCACCGTAGCCACGATGGGTGCGGACAGAGGCATCATGATAACGAAAAATATCCTGAGCTGAGAAGCGCCGTCCAACTGCGCCGCTTCGATATATTCTTTTGAGATATTGGTAAAAAACTGCTGGAACAAAAAGATGTTGAACACGCTGACGAGCGGCGGAAGGATTACCGCAAAGACCGTTCCCGACATGCCGAGATTATGCACGATGGAATAAAGCGGAATGATGGTGGTCTCGACCGGAACAATGAGCAGAAACATGATGATAAAGCTCATGAATCCCTTTCCCGGAAAGGTAAATTTCGCCATGACGTATCCCGCCAGAGCGTTGACGAGAATATTTCCCGCTACGACGGCGAGCGCATAGCCGAAGCTGTTCAAAGCGTATTTCCATATATCGTACTGCGTGAGCACGCTTTTATAGTTATCGAAAAATGTGCTCAGGTCTTTCAGATAAGGCAAAAAAGTGTTAAACGAGCCGAGATCGTTTGCATATTGCAATTCCGTTTTGGTGCTTGTAACGATCATCCAGATCAGGGGAAAGACAAAAAACACGGCTATCACGGCGGAACAGATATAGGTCACGGTATGAGCCGTGATTTTTTTCGCCTGCCGCTTTGCATTTGAATTTTTCATGTTAATCCTCCTCCTTGAGCAAATACCTCTGCAGGAAGGTAATCGCCCCGATGACGATGGTCATGAGAAGCGCGATCGCCGAGGAATACCCTACCCACCTGTACGTGTACCCTTCGATATACATCAGGTAGTTAAGGGTAATCGTAAAGGATTGTTTGCCCGTCATGAGCATAGGCTGTACCATGATTTTGCACGCGCCGATAAATACCGTGATGATGACGAAGGTAATGACCGAACGAAGTCCCGGAACGGTAACCGCCGCAAACTGTCTGAACATGTTTGCGCCGTCGAGTTCGGCGGCTTCGTAAAGCGTGTTGTCAATCCCCTTCAGCCCCGAAAGGAAAATGAGCATCTGATAACCGCACCCCTGCCATGCCGATACCAAAACGATCCAGTACATCGCGCCCTGCGGGTCGTACAAAAAGCTCACCGGCGCGACGCCGAGTTTTACGAGGAACGAATTGAGAAGCCCCGATTCCCCGCCGCCGAGGATACGCACCCACAGAAAGGAAGTTACCGTAAGCGAAATGACGACGGGCGCAAAATATAAAACTTTGAACACGCCCATGCCGCGCAATTTTTTGTTGACGAGGAGCGCAAGCCCCAGCGCCATACCGATTTGCAGAGGCACGACAAACACGACGAACTTCGCCGTATTGATGATCGCGTTGTACATATCGCCTTTCGCACCGATATTTTCAATGATGTCCTTAAAGTTATCCAGCCATACAAATTCCGTTTCGTTCGGTTTCAGCAAATAATAATCGGTAAACGCATAGCCGAGCGAGTAAACGATGGGAAGCAGGACAAACAGGCAGATGAGCGCAATAGCGGGCAAAAGCATCAGATACGAGCAGACGCTTTCTTTCAAAGAATAATGCAAATTTCCATGCGGCGAACGCTTTGCCGCCACGACGTCTTTCAGTATAAACGCCGCAAACAGCAATAAGAATACGCCGATGATCACAATACTGCTCAGCAACATATTTTTCCCTCAAAAAAATTGTTTATTTATATCTGTCGAGATTGTTTTGCAACGTAGTGGTCTGCGTGGATACGACGGCGCTCACATCGTTGCTGTTGCGCAAATCGTTGATGATTCCCTGGAATGCGCTGGTGAATTCCGGATAAGCGACCGTACCGGGGCGGGTCTTGCCCGTTTTGACCAGCTGATCGTACAGAAGATATTCCGGCGAACCGACCTCGTAATTTTTACGCTCTATGGCGCTCTGCCGCGCGGGAATCATGCCCGTTGCGTTGGTGATCGTGACGGAGCTGTCCGTGGAAACCAGCCATTCCAGAACGACGGCGGCTTTTTCCGCGCTCTTGGTCTGCGTAGTCATGCCGAACGACCAGCTGCCCGTTGCGGATGCGGAAGTCGTTCCCTTGGGATAGGGCAGAATGCCCCAATCGTTGCCGAGTTGCTGCGCATACTGATTCTGAATTTCGGGAATGGACCAGCCGCTGGAAAGATACATCGCATATTTTCCCGTGTAGAATCCCACATCGCTCGCGTCGTAAGAAGTATATCCCGCAGTTACCCAGTTTTTGATTTTCTGGAACGCCGCTTTCGTGGCATTGGAATCGAGATACCCCGTAGCCGTCATACCGTCGGCAGAAAGAAAGCTGCCGCCCTGCGCGAGAATAAAAGGATACAAAAGATACGTAGCCGTTTCGTCGTTGGCTTTATAAAGCTGTAAATCGATGGGCAGATCGCATTTTTCCGTTAACTGCGCGCAGATCGATTCGAACTCCGCTATCGTCCAGGCGTTGTCCGCCGTCATGTTTTCCACGCGGCTCAATACGCGCGCATTGCGGAAAATCGCCTTGTTGTAATAAATCCCCGCGCTCGATTCCTGAATCGG
>CASETU010000047.1 GCA_949290895.1 uncultured Bacillota bacterium | reverse complement strand
TTTTTTAACATATTCTGACTTTCACCCTCACATAAATTATCTGATTGTCTTCGCCAATACTGCCCGAATACCATTTTAACATGTAAAATTTTTTTCGTCCATAGTTTCATTAAAAAAGCAAACACAATTTAAGTCAAAAAAAACAAAAAAATATGCCCAATTGTATAATAAGATTTCACAAAACAATTTTCATTTTTTTCTTTTTCGCCCTTCAACGGCCCGTAGCAAAAAACAAACTTCCAAAATTTGCTTATAACCCCGATTAGTCCTACGGGAATATATGAAAAAAGATAAGTTTTGATCATTTTTAACACGAAAAAATCCCGCCGGACGATGTTTCCAGCGGGATTTTTGGGGTCAGGGAAATTTGAGGAATGAACAAAAATAACTTAAAAAACGAAGGTTTTTCTTTCGATAAAAACTAGGCAAAAAAGCGGCTTTTTTGATGATTTATCGATAATCTTTCGGTTTTTTTCCGAGGAATTATCGATGCTTGTTTGAGGACCCTGCTTGCCTTAAAATCAATATTCTTTTTGAAAGATTTCCGCAAGTTTTTTGCCGATGACGCGCGCCATGCGATAAAACCCGAGGTCGGTCGGGTGTGTGCCGTCCACCGTACAGTTTTCCCGCCACTTACCCGCAAGAAGCGTCTTTCCATCGATAAAATAAACGTGTTCGTCGCCGTTTTTCAACGCGTACTCGTACGTCGCGCGGACGATAGCGGCGCGCTTTTTCCATTCGTTTTCCCGCCCGATATCGGGTTTGGTAATAAACAAAATCGGCACGTTCGGTCTTTTCGCGCGGTAACGCAAATACATTCTCTTATGCGTATCTTGCAAATATTGCGCCGAGGGCGCGTTGTGGTCGTAATCGAACACCATTGCACTGCAATCGAGCGAAGCGAGATAATCCGTCATGGCGTCTTCCGCCTTGGCGTTGCCGCTGAATCCCAAATTGATAAAGTCCACGTCGTTATCCTTTGCGATCAGCGCCTGATAGGACGTATCGGGACGGGACGCGCACCCGCCCTGCGTGATGGAAGAACCGTAATACACGACGGGCAAAACGGGTTTGTACCGATTGCCGCCGCACACTTTAGCTCCGCTCGTAAATCCCAAAGAAAGGGAAGTAACTTCGTTATACAGCGGAAAATAAAGTATGTATTCCCTCATTTTGCCGCAAAGATTCGCCGTCCTTTGAAAACCGTTTTCGTCCGACCATTCGGGCATGAACGCCGCCACAAACTTTTCTCCGCGGCGCGTCTTTTCCAAAAGCGAAAAACCGCTGCTGCCCGAAAAGGGCATGTGCGGCATTCTGCCGAAAACCTTCCACTCCGCTTTCAGCGTGATTTCGGCAGAATCGGTGAAAAAGCGCAGACGTCCCCCCGCCGTGCAGGCGTTGAGATAATTTACGCCCTCGCTCACCCGCTCCGCTGTTTCCCTCGGCATACGCAAAAACCTTTTTTCTTTTTTATCGTAAAACACGCCGTAAAGGTCGAAGGGCAGCTTTGCCGCGTCATAAAAACACGTCGCCCCGCCTTTTTCCTTTTGCGCAAAATTCTTATCGATTTCCTGAATTTTCATAACTTTTCTCCGCACCGAAACTCTTTATTTGCCTGAAACGCATCTTTTTGCAATCCGTTATTTAATCTTTCTGCCCGTAAAACGGGTAGGCGTGCTTGTCTTCTTCCGTGATTTGCCGCAAGACTTTGCACGGAACGCCCACCGCCACCACGTTTGCGGGAATGTCTTTTGTCACCACGCTCCCCGCGCCGATGACGGAATTGTCGCCGATACTCACCCCCGCAAGCAAAATAGAGCCGGCGCCTATCCAGACGTTGTTGCCCACCGTTACGGGCTTGGCGATCTCCACGCCCTCTTTGCGCAGCTGCGGGTCGACGGCGTGTTCCGCCGTGGTAACCAGACAATTCGGCGCGATGAACACGTTGTCGCCGAACTTCACGCTGACGCCGTCCTGCACGATAAAATTATGGTTGGCGTAAAAATAATCCCCCACCTCAATATTATACCCGTAATCGCACCAAAACGGCGGCACCACGATAGGGTCTTTTCCCGTCTTTTTGAACATCTTCCGCAGGAGCTCTCGCTGCGCCGCGACGTCGTTCGGGTGCAGGTTGTTATAACGATAACACATATCCTTGCACTTTGCGATCATCTCCTCGTAAACGGGGTTATAACTGCCCTTGAAAAAACAGTTGACGGGCACAACAGGTCTTTTTTCCATGCGCTTTCTCTCCTTTGCGCGTTGCTGATAATTTCTTCCGCCGAACGCGCGCGAATTTTCAATCGCGTCCCTTTTCCAACGCCCTTTCTTGAAACCATGCGGCGATTTTTTCCCGCATACGTTCGCCGCTTTCGACGCCGCGCGAAAGCACTTCCATGGGACAAGGCCCGTCGCCCGCGCGATTGACGATTTCTTTCGTCAGAACGCCGAAAGCAACCTTTATCCCCGCGTCCTCCAGCACCTTTTTGCCGCCTTCGGAAAGGGTTTGCGCATACACTTGAGCCACGCCGCCGTCCGCGAGGAGCAGCGCCGCCGCTCTGCCGACGATTTTATCCGCCACCGCCGCGCCCGCGAGCTCCTCTTTCTTTAAAGAAAACAAGTCTTTAATGCCCCGCCCGTCGAAAACCGAAACGCTTTTTCCCACGACGGCGATAGTATGCCCGCTCTCCAGCAGCTTTTTTGCCTTATCGATCGCGCTCACTTCGCACCGCCTTTGCAAGGATAATGACCAGCACGGGAACGAGCACCGCCTGCAACAAAAGTCCCGGCAGAGCCGTTTGCAAAACAGCCCACGCCCCCGCGGTTTTTGCGCCGAAAGCCGTCGCCATCAACCTTAAAACGCTGCCCGCCGCCTTGCCCGAAAGTTCCGCCGCCCACACGGCGGGAAAGGCGAAAAGCGGCTTGCGGGCAATGCGCTTGCCGAACGCACCCGCAACCGCGCCGAATACCGCTAGCTCCGCTATCATGAACCCCAAATTTTGTGCCGAAGGCATCGCACTGCCGAGCAGCGCGAGTGATAAAACATAGCTCACCGCGGGAGAAATCGCCCCGACGAGCGCACCGCACAGCGCGCCCAGCACGCAGCCGCCAAGCAGAACGGGAAAATACATGGGCAGCCACTTGCCGCCCGAAGCGGGACCGAACGCGGCGTGTATCGCGAGCGGCAAAAATACCGCGAGCAAAACAACACCGACGCTTATCGCGCTCTTTATCGTGATCTTCCGTTGTAAAGTACAGTTTTTCAATGCGTTTTCCAGCATACGTCCTCCTTATTTATCAAACGCTTTCGCGACTTTTTTCATTTCATTGATGATGCCGATGTGCTGCGGACAATGGCGCTCGCAACTGCCGCAGGCAACGCAGTCGGCGGGAACGCCGCCGCTCTTTTTCAAATCGCCCAAGCGGAACGTCGGGTAAAACTTTTCGTTGAACCGTTCGTATTCGTTATACAGCGAAAAATAATCGGGAATCGGTATCTTTTTCGGACAGCCGTCGGTGCAATAACGGCACCCCGTACATGGAATTACGGTAAAATTGCGGATTTCCGCCAGCGCGGCGGAAAGCGCCTTTTTCTCCTCTTCTCCCAGCGGACGGAAGTCCTTCATATAGGAGATGTTGTCCTGCATCTGCCCCATATCGGACATGCCCGAAAGCACCGTCATCACGTTTTCCAGACTCGCTGCAAAGCGGATTGCCCAGGACGTCGCGCTCATTTCGGGCGAGCACTCCTTCAATATTCTTTCGGCGTTTGCGGGAAGGTTTGCCAGCATGCCGCCCTTGACGGGCTCCATGACGACGACCTTTTTGCCGTGCCGTACGCAGGTTTCGTAACATTTTCTCGACTGCACGCGCTCGTCCTCCCAGTCGAGATAGTTTATCTGCAGCTGCACGAAATCGACGTCGGGACGTTCGGTCAGGATTTTCTCCAGCACCTCAGCGGTATCGTGAAAGGAAAAACCGAGGTTTTTGACGAGCCCTTCCGCTTTCTTCTTTTCGGCAAATTCAAAGCACTCGTACTCCGTCGCGGCGGCGTAGTTTTTTTCGTCCAGCGAGTGAATGAGGTAATAATCGAAATACTCCGCGCCCGTGCGTTCGAGCTGTTCGGCAAAAATGCGGGGGTTGTCCTCCTTGCACTTCATCAAAAAGGACGGCATTTTGTCGGCGAGAAGATATTCCTCCCGCGCGTGCCGCTTTGCCACGGCGCTTTTGAAAATTCGCTCGCTTTCCCCGCCGTGATACATATACGCGGTATCGAAATACGTGAATCCGTTTTCCAAAAAGGTATCCGCCATACGGCAGACTTGTTTTAAGTCTATATTTTTCTGATCTTCCGATAACAGCGGAAGACGCATCGTGCCGAACCCGAGTTTTTTCATAAGCCCTCCCTTTTGCGGCGAAACGAACGCGTTGCCGCGTTTTTGCCCCGTTGCCGCGGCATTTACAGTTTAATTTTACCATTCGCGCGGCGGTTCGTCAACGTTTTTTTTCGTCCGCGAGCGGATTTTGTTTTCCGCGCGCTTGCTCTTTTTTATCGTTTGTGATACACTGTTTTGCGGAATTCAACGCGGAGCATATTTTCGTGAAAATCGAGAGAAAAGAAACATTAAAAAAAGAGCTGGTGCGCTATACCGCCATGATCGTAGCCTGTGCGGTGTTCGCCTTCGGCGTGGACGTATTTTTAGCTGCCAACAACATCGTTGCCGGCGGAATATCCGGCCTTTCCACCCTCATCTACCTGCTGACCGATTTTAACATCGGTATCAGCTCGATATTGCTCAATATCCCCATTCTTCTTTTGGGACTGAAACAGATGGGCTGGCGGTTTATTTTGCGCTGTCTTATCACCGTCGTCGTGCTAGGCGTGGCATTAGACCTTTTTAAACTCGTTCCGCCCCTCACCGACAACCGCATTTTCGCGGCAGTTTACGGCGGCGTGCTGCAAGGGATCGGCGCGGGATTGTTTATTAAATTTAAGGTTTCCAGCGGCGGCACCGAGCTTTTGGGCAGAGTCATTCAGCGGTTCGGAAAATTCTTCAGCATTCCCACGTGGATTGCCATTTTAGATACGATCATCGTCGTTTCCGGCTCCATAGCCCTGCACGACGCGGAAAACCTGTTCTATGCCTTAACGGTCATCTTCGTTACGGCAAAGGTAAGCGACCTTGTGGTCGTGGGGTTCAATAAGTCCAAACTTTGCTACATCATCACCGAAAAAGGCGACGTCATTTCCGACTTTTTGATCCAATCCGCCCGCCGCGGCGTGACCATGCTGGAAGGCAAAGGCATGTATACCAAAAACGACAAACAGATTTTGATGTCCTGCGTGAAACCCGCACAAATAGAGTTTTTGCGGAGCACCGTAAAACAGCTCGACCCCGACGCGTTTTTTATCGTTAGCGACGCGGTAGACGTGTTCGGCAAAGGGTTTAACCAGCTGGACGATAAATATTGATTGCGATTAAACAATTTTAAAAATAAGTTTTATAAATCATAACTACGCGTTCAACGCGTAGTTTGCACTAGCCCTGTAAGGGCATGGTACCGGCTGTGCTATTCGCACTCTGAATTAACT
>CASETU010000046.1 GCA_949290895.1 uncultured Bacillota bacterium | reverse complement strand
GTCTTTTTCCGTGTCGGGGCCGAATCTCATACTCAACACCATCGTCGCGGAGGAGCTCGAACAGTTCGCCGACGTTTTGGAAAACGCAAAAGACTTCATGAAGGCGCTCAACGACCTCGTCGCCAAGACGATAAGGGAGCATAAGCGCATCATTTTCAACGGCAATAACTATAGCGGCGAGTGGGCGAAAGAAGCGGAAAAACGCGGGCTTTTGAATCTGAAATCTTCCGACGAGGCTCTGCCGTATTTCAAAAAGCAGAAAAATATCGACGTGTTTGCAAAGCACGGCGTATTGAGCGCGGTAGAAGTGGAAAGCCGTACCGACATCATGTTGGAAAATTATTGCAAGACGGTGATGATCGAGGCGGAGTGCATGGCAGACATGGCGATGAAGGAAATTTTCCCCGCCGTGGCGAAGTATTCGCTCAAGCTCGCACAAACCGTCGCGGCAAAGAGGGCGGTATCGGCGGAACTCGACGAGGACGCCGAAGTCGAGGTGCTCAAAAAACTCTCCGCTTATAACGGGGAGATAAAGCGGTATACCGACGAGCTCAAAGGTCTTTTGATAAAGGCGGCGAAGATAGCGGACCATGAAGAGCTGGCGCATTTTTGCAGAAGGGAAATTCTCGTTTGCATGGAAAAACTGCGCGCGGCGGCGGACGGGGCGGAATTGCTCACCGCAAAGGAAGACTGGCCGTTCCCGACCTACGCGGATATTTTCGTGAGCGTGTAAAAATTTTTAAATTCGGCTTGAAAAAGAGTAAGAGCCGTGTTATAATCAAACAAGGAGGATTAAAATTATGGAATTGAAAGGAAGCAAGACCGAAGCCAATCTCTGGACTGCGTTTTCGGGCGAATCTCAGGCAAGAAACAAGTACACCTACTATGCGTCCAAAGCGAAAAAGGACGGATATGAACAGATAGCGAAGATCTTTGAAGATACCGCGAATAACGAAAAGGAGCACGCCAAGCTTTGGTTCAAGATATTGAAAGGCGGCATCGGCGCGACGGAGGACAACCTTGCGGACGCGGCGGCGGGCGAAAATTACGAATGGACGGAAATGTACGCGGACTTTGCGAAAGTTGCGGACGAAGAGGGATTTACCGACATCGCTCGTTTGTTCCGCGGCGTTGCGGCTATAGAAAAGACGCATGAGGAGCGTTATAAAAAACTGCTCGGCAACATCAAGGAAGGCATCGTGTTTTCGCGGGACGGCGACACCGTTTGGGAATGCGGCAACTGCGGACATATCCACATCGGCAAGAACGCTCCCGAAGTCTGCCCGGTGTGCGCGCACCCCAAGGCATATTTCAAAATCAGAGAAACGAATTATTGAGAACATAAAAGAACGCCGCTTGTTTCAAGCGGCGTTTTGCGGAGAAAAAACATGTCGATAACCGAATTGCTCAAGACGTCGTACACCGCGTTCCACGCGGTGGAAAACGCGGAAAAATTATTGAAAGAAAGCGGGTTCGTCAAAATCCCGCGCGGGGAAAACTTCCGCCTTGAAAAGGGCGGCAAATATTATCTTGTCGAACGCGAAAGCGCGCTCGTCGCCTTTACCGTGGGCGACACGGAGGGCGGGAATTTTTACTATAAATTCGTTTGCTCTCATGCCGATTCGCCGTGCTTTAAGATAAAGCATTCCGCGGAAAACCTTTCGGGAAAATATTCCCGTCTGGAAGTGGAAAGCTACGGCGGCGGGATATGGTATTCGTGGTTTGACAGAAAGCTCCGTCTGGCGGGGCGGCTCACCGTGAAAAGCGGAAAAAAGGTCTTTGCGCGGCTTTGCGCGTCGGAGGAAAATTTTGTCATTCCGTCGCTCGCCGTGCATTTGAACCGCGAAGTCAACAAGAATTTCGCTGTCAACGTGCAAAGCGATACGCAGCCGCTCTTCGCTCTTGCATCGAAGGTCGGCGGGCTGGAAACGCTGATGAAAAAATTCCTCGCGGAAGGCGAGGAGCTCGTCGATTACGATTTATTCCTCGTCAGCGCGGATGAGCCGTTTGTTTCGGGTGCGAACGGGGAATTTCTCACCGCCGCGCGGGCGGACGATCTCGTGTGCGCGTTCTCTTCCGTGGAAGCGATATGCGGCGTAAAGCCCGACAAGGGGATAAACGTCTGCGCCGTGTTCGATAGCGAGGAGATCGGCTCGGAGACCAACCAGGGCGCGGGAAGCAACCTTCTTAAGCGCACAGCCGAGCGCATAGCTTTCGCGCTGGGAAAGGGCAAAGAGGACTTTTACGCCGCGTTGGAGCGCTCGTTTGCCGTGTCTGCGGACAACGCCCACGCCGCGCACCCCAACAAGGCGGAGCTCGCGCCGCTCAATAAAATATACCTCGGCGACGGCGTCATCGTCAAACACCACGCGAACAGAAATTATACCACCGACGGATTTACCTCGGGCGTATTCAAAACGCTGCTCGATAATAACGGTATCCGATACGCCGATTTCCACATGCGTTCGGACATGCCTTGCGGCGGAACGCTGGGGAAAATCAGCCTCGGCGAAATTTCCGTGGACACCGTCGATATCGGCGTCGCACAGCTCGCCATGCACTCCGCGGCGGAAACCTTCGCGCTCGCCGATTACGACGAGATGAAGAAGGCGCTTTCGGCGTTTTACGGCTGTCGCATGGAATCGACGGACGGGCAAATCGAATTGAAATAAATAAAATGCGCCGCGGAATCTCAAAGCTTTTTTCGGTAAAATTTGAGGTCCCGCGGCGTTTTTTTAGCTGTTTTTGGAAAATTTTTTGAAAATGGGAATGTTAAAATAGAATATCAAGGCGATGATCGTACCGATCACCCAGCCTATCGGCCAGGACCAGAATACGCCCGTCATTGCAAAAGACGGAGAAAGAATGAATGCGAACGCGACGCGCAGAATAAGGTCGGCAAAAGTGCTTATCATAAAGCCTGCGTTGCCGCCGCAGCCGCGTACCGTGCTGTCGGCTGCGATTTTCAGGTTGACCACGATGAAAAACGGCGCCGCAATGAGAATGAAGTCTTTTCCGAATTTCATTGCGACGGTGCTGTTTTCTTC
>CASETU010000045.1 GCA_949290895.1 uncultured Bacillota bacterium | reverse complement strand
ACTTTTGCAGGCAAAAGGGTATGTGTATGTAAATTCCCGCCATTATTTTGTCCTCCCGTCCCAAAGATAAACGGATAAATCGACTTTTTCTTCTTCCACTTTTACGCCCTCGCTTTCCAAAAGCGCGCGCTGCGCGCCGCTGCCCCCGAAAGCGAACGCGGGCGCGAGCCGACCTTCGCGGTTAACCACTCTGTGGCAGGGAATCACGCCGGGGCGCGGATTGACATGTAGCGCATACCCGACGGCGCGCGATGAGCGCGGATTGCCACACATCGCGGCGATTTGCCCGTATGTCGCAACCTTGCCTTTCGGGATAAGCATGACGCTTTCATATACCCGATTGAAAAAATTATCCATAATTTTGCCTTTTAAGCCGCAAAAAGGCTCAGTCGTTGTCGGTTTTGAGTATGGTGATAAACGCCTCGCTGGGTATTTCCACGCTGCCGAAAGTGCGCATGCGCTTTTTCCCTTCTTTCTGCTTTTCGAGGAGTTTCTTTTTCCGCGTAACGTCGCCGCCGTAACATTTGGCGAGAACGTCTTTTCTATACGCCTTGACTGTCTCGCGCGCGATGATCTTTCCGCCGATGGTCGCTTGAATGGGCACTTCGAACATCTGCCGCGGAATGACCTGCTTTAACTTTTCGCAGATACCTCTGCCTCGCTCGTAAGCCTTATCCTTGTGCACGATGGTGGAAAGCGCGTCGCACGGCTCGCCGTTCAGCAAAATATCCAGCTTGACGAGCTCCGCCCGCTGATAATCCGCCAAATCGTAATCGAATGAAGCGTATCCTTTCGTGCGGGACTTCAGACTGTCGAAAAAGTCATATATCACCTCGTTGAGCGGCAGAAAATATTTCAGCTCCACGCGCGTTTTGTCGAGGTAAGTCATGTCGGTGTAAACGCCGCGTTTGTCCTGGCAAAGCTCCATGATGGGACCGACGTATTCGGGCGGCGCGTAGATGTGCGCCTCGATGATAGGCTCTTCCATATAATCTATCTCGCTGGGCGCGGGCAGGTGCGACGGGTTATCTACCTCCAGCATACTCCCGTCGGTTTTGTAAACCTTATAGGAAACGGACGGCGCGGTGGTAACGATTTCGAGGTCGAACTCACGCTCCAACCGTTCCTGAATGATCTCCATGTGCAAAAGCCCCAAAAACCCGCAACGGAACCCGAATCCCAAGGCGATAGAGTTATCAGCTTCGAAGGTCAAGGACGCGTCGTTGAGTTTCAATTTCATGAGCGCGTCTTTCAAATCGCCGAACCGACTGCCGTCCAGCGGATAAATGCCCGAAAACACGACGGGCAAAGCCTTTTTATATCCCGGCAAAGCCTCCTTTGCGGGGTTGAGCGCGTTGGTTATGGTGTCGCCGACGGTAGTATCCTGAATGCTCTTGATGGACGCGGCGATATAGCCGACTTCCCCCGCGTTCAAACTGTCTTTCGGATAGAGTTTGGGACTGAACACCCCGACTTCCGTGACGTCGAACACCTTTCCCGACATAAACGTTTTGATTTTGTCGCCGACCTTGACCGTGCCGTCAAACACCCTGACGAAACAAATAACGCCTTTGAAGTTATCGTAATAACTGTCGAAAATAAGCGCTTTTAAGGGCGCGTCCTCGTCGCCTTTCGGGGCGGGAACGCACTTTACGATCTGTTCGAGCACGTCCTCCACGTTGAGCCCCACCTTTGCGGAAATGCGAGGAGCCTCGGAGGCATCCAGCCCGATGATGTCCTCGATCTCCTTTGCCACCTCGTCGGGACGGGCGCTCGGCAAATCTATCTTATTGATGACGGGCAAAATCTCCAGGTTGTTTTCCAACGCGAGATAAACGTTTGCGAGGGTTTGCGCCTCGATGCCCTGCGACGCGTCCACCACCAAAATCGCCCCCTCACAAGCCGCAAGAGAACGGGAAACTTCATAGGTAAAGTCCACATGCCCCGGCGTGTCGATGAGGTTCAAAATATATTCGTTGCCGTCCTTCGCGGTGTAAAACATTCTCACGGGCGTGAGTTTGATGGTGATGCCGCGCTCCCGCTCGATGTCCATGGAGTCGAGGAGCTGTGCTTCCATATCCCGCTTGCTGACCTGCCCCGTCATTTCGATAAGCCTGTCCGCAAGCGTGCTCTTGCCGTGGTCGATATGCGCGATGATGCAAAAATTTCTGATATTCTGATTCGGTTGCTTTGCCATATATCTTCTTTTCTTTTTGAATTTTACATATATTTTAATATATTTCTTGATTTTTTGCAAGTAACTTGGTATACTAAAAATAATCCAAACAAAAGGTTCCGCAATATGCGTATCGATAAAAATTCCTGGCTGATAAAACAGCCTATCGCCCACAGAGGGCTTTGGGGCGGAAACGTTCCCGAAAATTCCATCGCCGCTTACGAACAGGCGGCAGCAAAAAATTATCCCGTCGAAATCGATTTGTATCTCACCAAAGACGAAGAAATCGTGTCTTTTCACGACGACACGCTCAAAAGAATGACGGGCGAAAACGGTTATATTTGGGATAAAACCCTTGACGAGCTGAAAAAACTCCGCTTAGCGGAAAGCGAATACACCATTCCCACTCTTTCGGAAGTGTTTGCCGTATGCGAAGGCAAATCCCCCTTGCTCATCGAAATCAAGGACCAGCCGAACGGGAAACTGCTCGTAAAAAAACTCGTCGCCGCTTTGAAAAAGTATAAGGGTGAATTTGCGGTGCAATCCTTTAACCCGCTTTACATCGCAAAGATAAAGCGGCTTGCGCCGAAATTTATCCGCGGCGTGCTTGCGACAAACGAAACTAACTCGCTGAAAAGCGCGTTAAAGCGGCACATCGTAAAGAACATGTCGCTGAACTTTCTCGCAAATCCCGATTTCGTCAGTTATGATTATAAGGGTTATCCTCTGCCCGACAGCAAGGTAAAAAATAAAATCTGCCTTGCATGGACGGTGACCAGCTACGAAATATGGGATAAAATAAAACCCTTTGTTGACAACATCATCTTTGAAGGGTTTTCTCTCGACTAAAAAAACTTTGCCGCCGCGAAATTCACGGCGGCGTTTTTATGCGGCATTTTACTTATGCTCTCCACAAAGAAAACTTCAAATAAACGCAACGAAAAACGGGCGCGGGAAAATTCCCGCGCCCGTTTATAATTTTAAGGTTAAGCCATTTCACACAGTCTGCAACTCTTCGTTGATATAAACCGTTCCGCCGCCCACGGTTACCGAAGCAACGAGCGTTTCTTCGCAAACCAGCGAAGCAAAATTCTTTTCGCTATTGCCATACATATAAACCGCGGGAACTTCTTCCGCCGCAGAAACAACTTCTACACCCGAAAGCGTTACGGCAGCGGGATAATCATAAGCCGACGAAGAACGATTGCCGATAACGAGCGCCGCTATGGGCACTTCGTTCCCCGAACCCCAAATTTTGTCGAGATACAACCCTTTTGTATATTCAGCCGTGGTTTCTATCTTTCCGCCCGTGATGACCGCTGTACCGCCGCGGATAAACACACCCTGTCTTTCACCCTTAACGGTACAATTTGTCATTGTAAGATTTCCTTCGACATTGAGACAAATCGGGCAATTATCTTTCAAATCATTCGTCGCAATAAAAGTGGAATCCGTCAGGATAATTTCAACGCCGCTGTGTTGACCGTTGTTTTTTGCGTTGGTAGCAACGCAATAGCAACTTGCCGTAATTACGGAATTATTTACAGTTACGACCGTTTCCTTTTCGTTAACGCCGATACCGCTGTTAACAGGAGCCGTAAACTTTACGCCGTCCATCGTGAATTTGCTGCCTGAATAAACATCAAACACAACATCGGTCAAGGTCGCGCCGACGGTTTCCGCATTAAAATTACCGTTTTTAACGGTGAACTGCGCGCCGTTTTCAAAGAAAGTAGTACCGTCATAAGTTGCGGTAAGAGTTTTGCCGTTCAAATCGAGAACGCCGCTCGTCGCGGAAGATACCAAATTGACGTCGGTATAGGTAACGTCGTTATTGAGTTTTACGCTCGCATAATTGCCGCTTTCGAGCAGTCTTCTCAAAGAAACGCCGTCCGTCGCAAACACCTGTATATCTTCTTTGTTTACGTTTCTGAATGTAAACGGCTGTTCCACTTCACCCCAGTCGTAAAGTGCGATTTTCGGCGTATTTTCGTCGCGGGTAATAAGCTTTACATCGCCGACAAATTCCACGCTGTTATCCTGATCGGGATAATTTTTAACATAACCTTTAAGCCCTGCATTCAGCAAGATAGCAGAACCGTTGCCGCCCGAACCGCCTCTGTTTGCTTCAAAGTCTTCCACAAACTCCGCAGTAGATTCAATTGTAGAGTCGGTGATAACGAACTTGCCGAATTTAGATTCGATTGCAGTGCCGCCCTTGACTGTACTGTTGGTTATAACGAAATCGCCGCCCATCGGCTTATAAATCGTAACGCCGTCTTCTCTTGTGGTTTCCACATAAGAATCGATCAGTTCAAAATTTGCGCCTTCATAAGTGTTGTTTCCCGTTAAAGCATAATATACGCAGGAAATTTCCGCATCCGTCACTTTAACGGACGAGTTACCGAACGCAAACACACCCGTGCTGCCCGTCATCGTGCAGCCTGTACAATTCACGACGGAGCCTGCGGCCGCAGTGAGCGCCGTAGAATAGAAATCGCCGTATCCGTCGCTGTTGTTATAAGTG
This sequence comes from uncultured Bacillota bacterium, assembly GCA_949290895.1. Taxonomy (GTDB): domain Bacteria; phylum Bacillota; class Clostridia; order Christensenellales; family Borkfalkiaceae; genus UMGS775. Next base: position 7,304 of record CASETU010000045.1, on the reverse strand, counting down.
GATTCTACCGAGATATTGCAATCAACGACGTCTACCTTGCAGTTACTGAGATAAATGCCGGTAATATCCGCACTTCCCGAGCCCGTATTCGTCGTTTTCGCATCGATCGTACAATTTTCGATCGTTCCCTGCACGTCGAATAATTTTACGGCAGGCACCGTTTTGTCATTGAGCTCGCCGGTAAATTTCATATTCACGCCGTTCATGTTAAGCTTAACGTTTTTAGCGGTTATCGGCGAAATATTGCTGTCCGTGAAATTTTCCATTTCGACGTTTTCAAGCGTTACCGTCGGCTGCGCCTCCGAGCGGCTAAACGTGGTTACGGTTACGACGTTGACGCAACCGTTAAGCGTTACGTTCGAGAGCGTAACGTCGCCCGAACCTTTAACGTCACCGTTAAAAGTCATATCGCGCATCGTGACCGCTCCGCCGCTTAGCGTATAATCTCCGCCGAGCACGGTATCTTCTTTCTCGCCCGTTCCGACAAGCGCAACGTCCTTTCCGCCCAAATCGACTGCGGGAAGCGTATACGTTCCTGCAGCGACACTGACTTCATAACTTGCCTGCGTGTTATCCTGCTCTATCCATGCGAACGCTTCTTCAATGGTACGGAGCTCCGTGCCGTTGACGTCTATGGTCGTTGCGGCATTATACTGCACCGCTTCGATACCGAAGTTGAGCGTACCGCCGAGCGACTGCGTCCCCCACGGCAGCGTGATGGCGATATTTTCCACCGTCGTCTCGCTCTGCGCGGCAAGTTGCTGCCAACCGTAAACGATCTTTCTGTTGACGGAAAGATCAACGACTTGTTCGCCCGATTTCACTTCCAGCCCTTCCAGAAGTTCCTGCTCTTCCGCACTACCCGCTTCCAGATAAACGAGATATTTCATCGCGACGCTGCCTGTATTGTTGACGCGCAACGAGAACACCGCAGTTTCCCCCTGCGCGACGTTGGAAAGCGCGACATTGAAAGCTTCGGCTTCCGCCTGCGCCGTAATGCTCACCTTGCCGCCGCCGGGATATGTACCTGAAAGACCGTCCTCCGCCACAGTTCCGTCCGTAACGACGGGAACGGCGTCGTTGCTCGTGCCGTAAACATCCGTAAGAGAAATATCCGCAGTGAATTTCACTTCGCCGCTGTTAAACGTGATGTCGTTATCCTGCCTGTCGGTAAATAGCGCAAACGTAGCGCCCGCAAGCAAAGAAACGCAGCAAATAATCGTCAAAACAGAAAGAACGATCGCCGAAGTTTTTCTTTTACCCTTCATGATTTTATCTCCTTTTTTATTTCAAATTACGATTCTTTGGAAAAAGCATTGTCGAGTTCTTCGTCGGAAGCGTTGCCCTGACCTATACGGACGGATATCTTCGCTTCACCGCTCTTTTTCATGAACTCGTTTCCCGCCGATGCGGGCAATTCCACCGTAACGGCAAGTTTCTTTATACCTTCTACTTCAAGCTCCGTCCAGCCGGTGATAGCCGTATGATCCTCCGACGCATTCACCGCTTTGCCGTCCACCGTGACCACAAACACCGCGGCAAGTTCGCCGCCGAGCATCGCGTCCACACGATACTTGATTTTTATCGAAGATGTATTTTTTATATACAGCACGATTTCAGCCTTATCCCCCGGCATAACGCCGCTCATCACCAAAACGTTGTTATCGTCGAGCACCGCCGTACCGCCGAGCTCAAACGTACCCGCGGTCGCCGTAATCTCGCCCATGCTGTAAGTTTTTACACTTTCTTCAAATTCCACTTCCGCCGAAACGCCGCCCGACGTGACCTCGACGGTGCGGTCGGTCTTTTGACCGAACAGGGCGTAAGTCGCGCCGACCAACAGACATATACTCAACGCGATTGCCGTTGCCGCAAGCAAGATCGCCGATTTTCTGCTTTTCATCATGCGCCTCCTTTACTGCACAGCCGACTGCAAAGCCAGCACCGAAAGATCGAAAACGGCTTTCGCGTTCATCGCGCTGTTGTCTATTTCGCCGCTATCTATAAAACTCGCCTTGATTTTGAATTCTTCGGCCGCGGTTTCTTCGCCGCCGAGCAAAGTGCCAAGCGGTATGTTTTGACCTTTTTGAGCATACTCGCTAAGGTAAAATTCCGTAACCGTACCTTTAGAATTTGTCACCGTGATTTTCATTTGCGATAAAAGCGCTTTATCCGCTTCCGATTCCGCCTGTACGTTCACGACGCTGACCGAATAATCGAACGCCGCCGTGCCGTGATTTTCTATCCTGAGCGTTATCTCCTGTTCTACGCCGGGAAGAATTTTATCGAGCGCGAAGAGCGCCGTATCGTCTTTTTCCAGATCGACGGAAGTTTTGTCTTCAAAATCGACGACCGAGCCCGAACCGTCTACTTTTTTGCCCGTAATAAGCGTGCGGTATAACTTCGCTTCGAGCGTAGCCGCCTGCAAATGTACGTTCGATTCCTTTTTATCCGAAAACAACGCAAACGTACCCGCTACAAGCAAAGATAAGCTCAAAAGCGCGATAACCGCCGCAAACACTACGGCTTTCATTCTCGTTAAACGCATAACTTTCCCCCTTTGCTATTCGGCGGTTTCTTCGTTTTCCCGCTCCGCCGCAAGCTTTGCCGCGCGCGCCTGACGGCGGCTTTCGCGGCGCTGGGCTTTCTTTTCTTCTTCGCGTCTTTCGCGTTCCGCCGAAAGATCGTTATAGGAAATATCCACGATGTCTTTGACGGCGGTAACCATTTCCGCACGGTCGATTTTGATTTCGATGGGCTTTTCCTTGATATTTAACCCCGCGCTGTCGGTATAAGCCGCAAAGTTGTTGTTTTGTACCGTCATGCGCGCATAAACCGAGCCGCGTTTGAGCAAAATGCGCACAACGAGCTTTTTGCCGAGATATACGCTGGCGCTCTTGTCGTTTACGACCTTTTTCACGCCCTCTTTCGATTCCGCATGCGCCAGGATTTCGTCAACATATCCTTTCTGCTCTTCGCTAAGATTTTCATAAGCTTCGGGATAAGGCACCGCTTCGTTACGCTTGAGCAGAACCACGCCGTCTTCATCGAGGTCGACCAGTGTTCCCTGCGCCGCCGTTTCTTCCGAAAGTTCGGTATTTTCCGCCTCCGCTTCCTCCGCGGGCGCAGCCTGCGTGACGGTCATGCTTTCCTTTGCCTCCGCAGGAACGGTTTCGCTCTTTACGTTCTCGTGCGTCGGCACTTGTCCTATGGGCACGAGTTCATATTCCGTTCCCTCCACGGCAACGATTTTTCCCTTGGCGGATTTATTCTTGTTCATACGAACAAGTTCTGCCAGAATCCACACGATCAGCACCAGCGCAAGCGCACAGATCACCGATACGCACACGATGAACAAAGTTTCATTCATCTCCGTTATCCCTCCCTTTTTTTAATCGTTCTATTTCCCGCCTGAGAGTTTCGATTTCCTCGTCTTTCTCCTGCGCCGTTTTTTTCCGTTCCGCGGCTTTTTCCGCACGACCTTCCCGTACCAGCCCCGCAATCCGAATCGATTCGTAGACCGCTACCGCCAACGCGGGAATTATCATACAAAAGACGATTCCAGCCTTGGAACGCACAAATCGGACGAACCCGCCTAAAAATTTACTGTGCCAAACGACTTTGCCGATAATATCGCCGCTGCCGCTGGTGATAATCTGCGTATCGTCATCCACCGCAACGCCCTGCATCGTATACCGATAGCCCGTGGAAACTTTTTCGATGGCGACTATTTTATGCGTCACGACGACGCGAACGCGATCGTCCGGCTTGATATAATAAAAACTCAATACGTCGCCGACTTCCAGCTCTTCGTAAAACGTCTTATCGCTATCGCCCGGCACTTTGACGGCAATCAGTTCTCCTTCGTCTATTTCCGGCTCCATGGAGCCGCTTAGCACGATGCGGAGCTGTACGCCGAAAAGCGTTGCGTCTTCACCCTTGACGGAATAAAATATCGTTACCGCGAGCGACATTGCCGCCAGCAACAAAAAAAGAGCGACAAATATACCGACCGTTACGGAAAGCGCTTTTTTTGCACCTTTCCTCATGTCGAAATCCCGCTCTTCAAACTATATATCATTTTTAATTCCGAAGCCTTTCCCTGCGCCTCGTTCCCGACGCTTTCGGGCAATGTGTAAATAACGGAGAAAGTAAATTTTCCGTTAAGTTCTTTTTCTATCTTTTCTTTTGCCAAAAATTCTTCTACGCTTCCTTCAAACAGCGTTTCGTCGTTGACGACGAGCTTGACGCTGAGATAAGGATTGAGCGCGTTTTCCCCGCCCTCCTCGAGCGAGACGGAAAAAGTTGCAAAACTTTCCGCATCGGCGGTATGTTCATGAGAACGACTATCGCCGGGGAGCATGTTGTTGAGCCGCACGATCTCCGTAACGGAATCGGAATCTTTTTCCAAAGAAAATCCCGTATTGTTTTTCAAGATAAAAGCCGCAGCGAAAACGGTACCGACAAACAATATCGCTACAATGACCAGTACGGCTAAAAGCGACTTCCCTTTCATACCTTTTACCCCCACGTTTGCATTTTTCGGCAATACGGTGTTGTTATTTTATAAACAAATATATTATATCACAGTAAAAAAGAAAAATCAATACTTTTTCGATTTAATTTTCGTTGAAATATTTACGAAAAATCATGAACGCCTTTCGTAATTCACGACAAGGATCTCCTTTCTTCTTCCGTACCTGCCGGCGTGCGGCACCAGCGGAACGATGCGGAAATTATTTTTCTCGCACCATTTCAGCAGCCGTTCGTTCGTTTTGCCGTTGTGCTCCGATACGTTGGAAAGAGCGAATTTTTGATTGTTGGCGTCTATCTTCTCCAAAAATTCCAACAGCTTGTCGTCCTGCTTTTCGTCCCAGCCGTTAAAACCGCGCTTGCCGTCGTTATAAGTCGCGTTTGTCAGAATATACGGCGGATCGAAATAAAACAGGGTGTCTTTCGGAAAAGCGGAAAGGTCGAAATCGTTAAAATCCATATTCATGAGTTCTACTTTTTTCGCTTTCGGCACGAAGTTCTCGATGCGTTCGAATATCGTTTCGTTAAGCGCGCTGTTGCCCACTGGCGTGTTGAATTCGTGCCTCGCGTTAAAGCGCATTTGATTTTGAAAACAATACATCTGCAACACGAAAAGGTCGAGCGGGTTCTGATTGCGGTTATATTTTGCGCGAAACGCCGCATACGTTTGCTTGTTTCCGCGCTCCAGCGCGTTTTCTTTTACGGTTGCGGCTATTTTTTCGCACAGCTCCTTCCTGTCGCTTTCCAACAGCATTTTCACGATTTCGTAAACGTAGATATTCGATTCGTTGTAAACGACTTTTTCTGCGGGAACGTTTACGCCCACGTTGAACGCCCCGCCCATCGCATCCACGAATACGGAATATTCGTCGGGGAAATTTTCGAGTATCTGGTCGGCGATGTAATTTTTACTGCCGCTGTAGTTGAGCGGGCTTTTCAAAACCGATTCCCGCCGTTCGACCTTTTTGCGAAAATAAATCAAAAGCTCGCTTAAGCCGTTACCGCCGCCCTTTTTGCTGGACTTGATGTTTTTATACTCGCGGAAAGGAAAGGTTTTGACGGTAAGCTCTCCGCCCTCGGCGTATTTGCGAAAAACTTCCAAAAGCTCTTCCGCCGAAAGCAATCCTTGCGTACTGTAACTGACGACGATATGTTTGAAACGCGCATTTTTTATCAGGTTATCATAGGCGTCTTTCACCGCGTTTTTGCGCGTATAAAGAGACTTTTCGGGTTTGTCCGCCCGTCTGCCCGTAAGCCCGTTGATAACGGGCGCATCATAGCGAACAATGGTTTCCAAAAGATGATAAGCCGAAGAATAATCGGTGATCGTATACGGCGTATCGAGATACAGTATATCCCCTTCGATTTTTCTTATAAGCTCGTCCGAGTCCTCCCGATAAACGGTATTTTCCGCAGAATAAAGCGGTTTTTCTTCGATCTCGAGTGGCGCAAGCGTGAAAATTTTTTCCGTACGCTTATCCCATGTTTTCAAAAACGCCTCATACGTGCCCGTGATATTCGACACGCCCATGGCACTTTCCAGCAAGGATGCGAGCGCGAAACAATATTCCTCTTCGTTCAGAAGCCCCGCGTTTTTGAAAGATTCTATTTCTATCCTTATGCCGTCGATTTTATTTGCCGTTACTTCCGTAAAATACTGTCTCCCGCCTGCGGGCGAATAATTTTTCCAGATAAAGTGCCCGTCCTCGAAAGGATATTCCTTTTGATTGAAGTAATCGAAAAAATCCTTGCGCGTTGCGGCGGAGAATTTTTCATACCGCGGCACGGCGGCGTTTTTCACCTTCGCACGCGTCAAAACGTAAGAAGAATAAAGCAGATCGTTTGCGATGATACGGTACTTATCCTTAAAATGATCGCACACGCTCGCACTGCCCGAAAACAGGTCGCAGAAAACTTTCCCGTCTATACCGTTTTCCTCTATAAATTCGTCTATTTTTTCCAGCATGCGCTGTTTATTGCCGAGATATCGCATCTTTCTCCTGTGTAAATCTTTCTTAATAAGTTTTTTATTTATTGCAGCTTTCCGCGTTTCTTTCGAGCAAAACGACGGTTTCTACATGGCGCGTCTGAGGAAAAAAGTCGAACGGGCGGATATAGCCGACGGAAAATCTCGGCGAAAACGATTCCGCTTTTACGATCTCGCCGTCGCGCTCGGTCAAAGAACCGATCAGTAATCCGACGTCACGCGCAAGCGTAGCGGGATTGCAGGAAACGTAAACGATCTTATCCGCGCCCGATTCCACCGCCGCCGCCAGCACGTTCGCCTCCACCCCTTTGCGCGGCGGGTCGAACACCAGCGTTATCGCGCCGTATTCTTCTTTCAGTTTCGGGATCAATGCGGGGAGCACGTCCTCGCATTTGCCGCAGATGTTTTCCATTTTGTCGCTAAGACCGTTTAGCCGCGCCAAAGAATCCGCGCACCTGACCGCCTCGGGAACGATTTCCACGCCGTAAGCCTTTTTCGCTTTCTGCGCGAGCATGGCGGTCATCAGCCCCGCGCCGCTGAACGCGTCCACAACGACGGAATTTTCGTCGGGGGCGGCGAGTTCCACGACCTTTTTATAGAGTTTTTCGCTCATTTCGGCATTGACTTGCAAAAAGCTTTGCACGCCGAATTCGTATTGCAGCTTGCCCATCGACGCGACGTAAACGCTTTCGCCGCCGAGAAGGCGGAAGTTTTTACCGAAAATCACGTTGGTGCGCGCGTCGTTTACATTGAGATAAAGCGTTACTTTTCCGAAATTTTCCTT
>CASETU010000044.1 GCA_949290895.1 uncultured Bacillota bacterium | reverse complement strand
GCCGCTTCCGACTTTTTCTTTCTTCTTACGGAAGGCTTTTCGTAATGTTCTTTACGACGCAAATCGCCGATGATACCGTCACGCGAGCATTTTCTTTTGAATCTTCTCAATGCGCTGTCGATATTTTCGTTTTCACCTACGCGAACCGTTGACATTTACAACCCTCCTTTGCCCGTTGGCGTTTACTCGTTTTTCAACAGTCTTACTATATCAAAACGGCAAAAAAATGTCAACGAATTTTCACGCATTTTTTCAAATTTCGGCAAAAAAACAGCGATTTTTCCCGCGAAAATGCTCGAAAAAAGTCGCTTTCGCCCAAACGAAAAAGCGCGCAAAAAATTGACGGCAAGAATCCATTTATTTTTCCCTTAAGCGGGGTTCCATTCCATTTTTTGTCCTGCGAGGATATGTATGTGCAGATGAAACACGCTTTGCCCCGCGTTGTCGCCCTGATTGATGATAAGCCTGTAGCCGCCGTCCAGCCCGAGTTTATCGGCAAGCGCGGGGATCGTCTTGAAACAATGGGCGAGCTGCGCCGCGTCCTCTTCGGTCATTTCGGAAAGCAGTTTGAAATGATTTTTCGGAATACAAAGATAATGTTTCTTCGCCTTGGGGTCGATGTCCTTGATGATCATCATTTTATCGTCTTCATAAACTTTTTCGGAAGGGATTTCGCCCTTTCTTATCTTGCAGAAAATGCAGTCCATTTTTATTCCTCCTCATATTTTTCGCAAAGAACGCCGTCTTTGAACCTTTTTTTTATTATAACAGAAACTTTTTGATAAGGCAACGCCTCTTTAAGATATGCGCGCAGATAATTACCCGTATATCCGACAAAATACCCGTCGGACAGCTCTTCGACGACGACTTCTTCCCTTCTTAAAAGGTTTTTTTCTTCAAAGCGCGCGCGGCAGACGGTCTTTTTCTCCATGAGCCTGTCTAAACGCTCCCGCTTGATTTCGGCGGGCAAATCGGGCATTTTATACGCGACGGTACCGCTCCGCGGCGAATAGCAAAAGCAATGTATATCGGAAAATTCCGCGCTGTCGACGAGGCGGAGTGTCTCTTGAAAATTCTCCTCTGTTTCCGTGGGGAATCCCGCAATGATATCGGTCGTTATGCCGGCAAACGGAAAAAACGAACGGATAAGACGCACCTTTTCGAGATATTCTTCGGCGGTATAGTGGCGGTTCATCTTTTTGAGCACCGCGTCGGAGCCCGATTGCAAAGAAAGGTGGAACTGCGGCGCGAAATCCTTTAAGGAAGAAAGCGCTTCGAGCAATTCCCCGTCGACGACGTTCACTTCCAGAGAGCCGAGCCGCACGCGCTTATCGACGTCTTTGAGCGCGGCGACGAGATCCTTGAGCTTTTTCCCGCGGTAATCGTACGCCGAAAGGTTGATGCCGTTCAAGACGATTTCGGCGGAAGAGAGCGCCGCGATTTCTTTTAATACGCTTTCGGGCGAACGGGAACGCGTTCTGCCGCGCAGATACGGGATAATGCAGTAGGAACAGAAGTTGTTGCAGCCGTCCTGCACCTTGATATAGCTCCTCGCGCGCTCGGACAGCGGCGGCAGGAGCTCTTCGAATTCCCTATCCTCGGGCGAAAGGCATACCCCTTCTCTTTCCAGCATTGTTGCGATTTTGCCCTTGCCGAACACGCCCGTGACGAGCTGCGCGTTTTTCTTTGCAGAAAACGGCGCGGGGTCTTTCTGGCAAGCGCAGCCCGTAAAGATGATCTTTGCGTTCGGATTGAGCTTTGCCGCGCGCGCCGCCGTCTGACGGGACTTTTTTTCCGCCTCGGCGGTAACGGCGCAAGTGTTGATAATATATAAATCCGCTTTTTCCAGCTCCTCCGTCACCTCGTAGCCGCGCTCAATCAGGTCGCGCACGATAGAATCGCTTTCCGAGGCGTTGACCTTACACCCCAGCGTAAATACGCAAACTTTCATCTGAGTTCCCCCAGATTCCACATTATCACGGCGAGCGCCGCGACGGCGGCGGTATCCGCGCGCAATATCCGCTTGCCGAAATATAGGCTTTTGAATCCCTTTTGCGCGGCGAGCGCAGCCTCTTTTTCGGAAAATCCGCCCTCCGAACCGATGACGACGGCGACAGAACCTCCCATTCCGATCATCTCCGCCGTGCTTTTTTCGGCAAACTCGCAGGCGAAAAGCTTGTTATTCACCCCCGCGACGGCGTCGAGCGCGGCGGAAAAATCGTCGGCGTATTCCACGCGCGGAGCTACGGAGCGCCCGCATTGTTTCGCCGCCTCCGCCGACACCTTGTTGAGCCGTGCCAGCTTGTTTTCGTTCATGTACGCAGAGGAAAAGTCCGAGCGGAAGACGACGATTCTTTTCACGCCGAGTTCCACAGCCTTTTGCACGGAATATTCCGTCTTATCCCCTTTGAGATAGCCGCAGACGAGGATAACGTCCTCTTTCGGCTCCTTGTCGCAGAGGTTTTTTCCGGTAACGCGCAAAGTGAGTGCGTTTTTTCCGACCTCCTCGACGACGGCGGGATATTCGTATTCTGTATTGTCGCAAAGCACGACCTCGTCGCCCTTTTTGATGCGCAGAACGGACACGGCGTGCTTGAATTCTTCGCCACCGAGAATCGTCGTTTCTTCCGCTTTATCTGTAAAAAATCTCTTCATAACTTCTTCATCGCAACGGCGACCCATTCGCCCTTTCTAAGTGTTTCGACTTCGGTAAATCCCGCTTTTTCATAGGCGTCTTTCACGAAATCTTCCTTCGTGTTCAGAATGCCGCTTAAAATAATGACGCCGCCGTCGTTTAAATTCCTGCCGATGTCTTTGGAAAAACCGACGAGGATTTCCGCCATGATGTTCGCCAAGATAACGTCGCCCTTGCACGTTTCGTCGTCGAGCAGATTTTTCAGCTCCACCGAATAGTTGTCTATCCGATTGAGCGCGGCGTTGCCCTTTGCCGCCGCGACGGCACATTCGTCGATATCGGTCATCACGACGTTTTTCGCCCCTAAAAGGGAGGCGGTAATTCCCAAAATGCCGCTGCCGCAGCCGACGTCTATGACGGTATCTTCGCGGCGCATATATTTTTGCAAAAGTTCCACGCACATCGACGTGGTTTCGTGTTCGCCCGTGCCGAACGCCATAAAGGTATCGATCTTTACCACCGTTTCCCCCGCTTTCGGCGCGTAATCGAGCCACGCGGGGCAAACGACGACCTTGCCGATATTAAAGGGGCGGAAGTGCTCTTTCCACGTTTCGATCCACGCGTCGCCCTCCACTTCCCGCAATACCGTTTCCAAAGAACCGACGTTTACGGCGGCGTTTTCCTTAAGCGCGCGGAGCGCGGCGAATATCTTCGACTTCGTCTCCTCGTCGTTCGCGGGCACATAGCCCTTGCACAAAACTTCCGCGGGCGCAAGCAGTTTGTCGTCGATATAATCCCACGTGCCCCGTTTGGCTTTGGAAAGGGCGATGACGTCGTTCACGTCGGAAATCGCCACGCCGTCCTCGGTATACTGCCAGAAAATATCGGAAACGAGTTCGCTGCCAATGGAAGTGGTGTGCACGGTGATTTCGGTATATTTCATAAAATTTCTCCCGTATTTTTACTCTTTCGTTTTTTCACGCTTGATTAAGCAAATTTTTTCGCCTTTGCAGGCGTGCGGCGCATGAAAGCGCCGCGCGCAAAATCTCAGCGCAAAGCAATTTGAAAACGATTGATTTTTACCTTTCAGAACTGCCTTTATTTCAAAAAATATAACGCATGCGCATATATTGCCGTAACGCAAAAAAGCCGTGTACGGCTTTTTTATCCCGCATCAATACGGGTCTTTTCCGTACATGGCCTGCATGTTGTCGCGATAGCGTTTCATTTTGTCGTATTGTTTTACGTCGAGGTTCGCGTCGAAATCCTCTATCATCTTCTTTTGTTCGCGCGTGAGTTTCGACGGAATTTCCACGCTGACGACGATATAAAGATCGCCCGTTCCCCTTACGCCGCGGATACCCTTGCCGCGCACGCAGAAGGTCTTGCCGCTCGGCGTGCCTTCGGGAATGGTATAAGTAAAGGTGTCGTCGATGGTGGGCACTTCCACCTTGCCGCCCAGCGCTGCCGTCTTGTAGGAGATGGGCAGATCGACGTATAAATCGAAGTTCTTGCGGCGGAATATCTTGCTTTCCTCCACGCGGAACACGACGATGAGATCGCCCGCTTCGCCGCCGTTCTTGCTCGCCTCGCCGTAGCCGCGCTTGCGCATATAGCTGCCCGTATCCGCGCCCGCGGGGATATTGAGCGACACCTTTGTGGTAGAGCGGATATATCCCTTGCCCTTACAATCGGGGCAGGCGTCGACGATTTTTTTACCCGTGCCGTGACATTCGTCGCAGGCGCGCACGCTGACCGAACGGAAAAATCCGCTGTTGTTGACGTACTGCACCTGTCCCGTGCCGCCGCACTTTTCGCATTTTTTATATGCCGTGCCGTTTTTCGCGCCCGTTCCCTTACAGGACGCGCACGGCTGATTGCGCGTATAACTGATTTCCTTCGTGCAGCCTTTCGCCGCGTCGAGAAAGCTCAGCGAAATCTCCACGGTGATGTCCTCGCCCTGCGATTTCGCCTGGGTGCGCGTTCTCGAACCGCCGCCGAACGAACCGAAAATATCGCCGAAAATATCTTCAAACCCGCCGAATCCCGAAAATCCGCCCGCGCCGCCGTTGGAAAATCCGCCGAAACCGCCGCCCATGTTGGGGTGTTCGAGTTCAAAATCGTACTGCTTTCTGCGCTTTTCGTCGGAAAGCACTTCGTTCGCCTCGTTGATTTCCTTGAATTTTTCCGCACACGCCGGGTCGTTGGAGTGCAAATCGGGGTGATACTGCTTTACGAGTTTACGGTAGGCGCTTTTGATTTCGTCCTGGCTTGCCGTTTTGGAAACCCCTAAAATTTCGTAATAATTCTTCGCTGCCATAATCCCTTTTTTATGCAAATACCGAAAGGCGGATTTCCGCCTTTCAGTACGCCGTTTCGTTTATGATTTGATTTTTCTTAAACCTTTTGCGGTTTACTGTTCGCCGCCCTGGTGGAATTCAGTATCGCCGTTATCCTGCGGTCCCTGCTGTGCGCCCTGCGCGTTCTGATAAAGTTTTGTGAACACTTCCTGCGTGGCGTTCGACAGCTCTTCCGTCGCCTTGACGATGCGGTCGTTGTCGTTGCTGTTCAGCTCTTCCTTCGCCTTCTTCACCGCCTCTTCCACTTTGGCTTTATCCTCTTCGGAAATCTTGTCGCCCGCGTCCTTCATCGTCTTTTCGATGGTGAAGATCAGCCCGTCGAGCTTATTGTGGTTTTCCACGGCTTCCTTCCTCTTCTTGTCTTCCGCTTCGTACTGCTGCGCTTCTTTTACCGCGCGGTCGATATCCGCTTCCGAAAGGTTGGTCGAGGAAGTGATGGTGATGTTCTGCGATTTGCCCGTGCCGAGGTCCTTTGCCGAGACGTTCACGATACCGTTCGCGTCGATATCGAAGGTAACTTCGATTTGCGGAATGCCGCGCGGCGCGGGAGCGATACCCGTGAGCTCGAACCGGCCGAGCGTCTTGTTATCTTTAGCGAATTCGCGTTCGCCCTGCAGAATGTGAATGTCGACCTGCGTCTGGTTATCCTGCGCCGTCGAAAACACCTGCGACTTCTTAACGGGGATCGTGGTATTTCTTTCGATGAGTTTGGTGCTTACGCCGCCGAGGGTTTCGATACCCAGCGACAGCGGCATGACGTCGAGAAGAAGAACGTCCTTGACTTCGCCGCTCAGAACGCCGCCCTGGATAGCCGCACCGATTGCGACGCATTCATCGGGGTTGATGCCCTTGAACGGTTCTTTGCCGGTGATTTTTCTCACTTCGTCCACCACCGCGGGGATACGCGTAGAGCCACCGACCAAAATGACCTTTTCAATGTCGCTATACGAAAGTTTCGCGTCCGCCATCGCCTTTCTCAAAGGTTCGAGGGTGGCCTCGACGAGGTCTTTCGTCAACGCGTCGAACTTCTGTCTCGTAAGGTCGACGTCGAGGTGTTTCGGGCCCGTCGCGTCCGCCGTGATGAACGGCAGATTGATGTTGGTCTTGGTAACGCCGCTAAGTTCTATTTTCGCCTTTTCCGCAGCTTCTTTCAGCCTCTGCATCGCCAGCTTGTCGCCCGAAAGGTCGATGCCCTCTTTCGCCTTGAATTCCGAAACGAGGTAATCCATGATGCGCTTATCGAAGTCGTCGCCGCCGAGCATGTTGTTGCCGTTGGTAGCGAGCACTTCAAAGACGCCGTCGCCGATTTCCATAATGGAAACGTCGAACGTGCCGCCGCCGAGGTCGTAGATGATGACCTTCTGGCTCTTGCCTTCCTTATCGAGGCCGTACGCCAAAGCCGCCGCGGTCGGTTCGTTGATGATACGCAATACGTTAAGACCCGCGATCTTGCCCGCGTCCTTGGTCGCCTGTCTCTGGCTGTCGGTAAAATAAGCCGGGCAGGTGATGACGGCGTCGGTAACCGTGCCGCCGAGGTAGCTTTCCGCATCCTTTTTGAGTTTTGTGAGGATCATTGCGGAAATTTCCTGCGGCGTATACGCTTTGCCGTCGATATTTACTTTATAATCGGAGCCCATGTGCCTTTTGATGGAGGACACCGTTCTGTCCGCGTTGGCTACCGCCTGACGCTTTGCAACCTGACCGACGAGTCTTTCGCCGTCCTTTTGAAATCCTACGACCGACGGAGTGGTTCTGTTCCCTTCCGCGTTCGCTATTACAACGGGTTCGCCGTTTTCCATGACGGCTACGCACGAGTTAGTCGTTCCCAAATCGATTCCGATAGTTTTTCCCATAATTTTATTCTCCTTTCTTTATGAATTTCGGTTTTTACCGAGTGTTTTTATTGTTTTACCGCTTTTATAAGCGGGTTTTGCCTATTTCGTCACGCTGACTTTCGCATAGCGGATGACCTTGTCGCCCATCTTGTAGCCCTTCTGGAACACCGCTTTCACGCAATCGGCTTCTTCGCCCTCGCCGGCCTCTGCCTGCATGACCGCCTCGCAAAGGTTCGGGTCGAACTTTTCGCCCACGGGGTTGATCTCCGTGACGCCCTGCCCTTCCAGCATCTCCGTGAAACTTCTCAATATCATGGAAACGCCTTCCTTGGTCTTTTCGTCCAGCTCCATGGCGAGCGCGCGTTCCAGATTGTCGCCCACGCCCAGCACCTTGAGCAGGATATCTTTCTTTCCGTCGCCGTACGCTTCCCGATACAGGTTGGCGTTCCGCTTTTTGTAATTGTCGAACTCCGCGACCGAACGCATCCATTTATCCTTGTATTCCTCGGTCTTGTCGTTTTCCTTGAGCGCGGCGACTTCCTTTTTCAGCTCTTCGATGACCTTCGCGGCGTCCTCAGCCGAAAGAATCGGCTCCGCTTGCGGTTCTTCCGCCGTCTTTTCTTCGCTTTCTTCCGCTTTGGTCTTTTCTTCTTTCTTCTTATCTTCTTTCATTTTCTCGTCCTATTTTTTATTGATGATGTCTTCGAGTATCTTTCCCACGCCTTCCAGCACGGAAATGACTTTCTGATAATCCATTCTCAGCGGTCCGATGACGCCGTACGTGCCGAGCTTTACGTTGCCCGCGCTGTACGTCGCCGTAACGAGGGAACAATCCTCGGGAATGTCCTTATCCTCCCCGCCGATCTTGATGTTGATCTCTATATCGTTGTCGTCGCTTAAAAGGTTCGCGATCTTATCCTTGCTCGACACCACCGAAAGGAAGTTCTTCACTTTATCGACTTCCGCATATTCGGGGTGATTGAGGATTTTGTCTTCGCCTTCCAGCACGACGTCTTCGCTTTTATCGTTCACGTAATCGGTGATGGCGCCGATGACGCAGTCGAAAATCATCTTGTAACTTTCAAACTGTTCTTCTATCTCCACCGATGCGTCCATCGCCTCGCAAAGTTTTTTACCGACGAACACCTTTTCGATGAGCCCGCTTGCCGTCTTGAGCTGTTCTTCCGTCATGCCGTCGGGAACGGTGATGAATTTATCGCGTATCAGCGCCTTGTCGGTGACAATTAACAAAAGCGCCGCGTCTTCCTTAAAGGGAAAGATGCTGATTTTTTCGATGACGTCGTCGCGATCGTGCGCCGCCACCGCGATGGAAGTGTAATCGGTCAAATCGGAAATGACTTTCGCCGCGTTTTTGACGACGGCCTCGAGATTCCCGCTCTGCTCGGCAAACGCGTTTTTGATGGCGCCGAGTTCCTTGCCCGAAAGTTTGCCTTTATCCATCAGCTCGGAAACGTAAAGCTTATACGCCTCGATGGACGGCACCCGCCCGCTCGACGTATGCAACTGGGACAAATACCCCATCTCCTCCAGCGCGGCGAGCTCGCTGCGCACCGTAGCGGAGCTTACGTCCTTCATGTGTTTTTCCGTAATGCTCTTGCTGGACACGGGCTGCGCGTTGGTGATGTAATCATCGACGACGATCTGCAATATTTTCTTTTTTCTTTCGGATAACTTCATATTGCACTCCCGTTTGGCACTTGCGGCTTTTTCGTGTTAGCACTCTAAGCACCTCAGTGCCAACTTTCGAGTTAATTTTACATCTATTATATAAAGTTGTCAAGTGTTTTATGTAAAGATTTTAAAAATTTTTTCTTCTTTGTTATCCGCCGCCCGACATTCGAAAAAGCAATGCTTGTCCCCGCAAAAAATCTGCTTTTATTTAAATTTTAAACTTTAAAAAACGCTAAAAAAGCGCGCCCGCATGCACGCGGGCGCGCTTTTAATATCGATTTGCAAAATTGCTTTTATAAAAAACTTATTTCTTTTCGACAAAGACCTTTTTCAGGCGCGCGAAACGCGGCAGGCTGTCTTCCAGCGGCGCTTTCGCCTCGCCCTGAATGAGGGGCATAGCATACTTGACGTATTCGTCGGAAATGTTGGTGCCGTTATCGGTAATCCACTCCAGCGGAACTTTCTTTTCGGTGTTCGCCGCAAGTTCCAACGGCAGAAGTTTATACTCGATTTCGTACTTGTCGCCCGGCTTTCTCACGTAGCAGACCATCTTGTCGGTCTCACCGGCGACGGCGGCTTTCACGGCCTCTCTGCCCGCGCGGAAGGTTTCCTCCACGTCGGTAGCGGAAGCGAGGTGCGCGCCGCATCTCTGCATCAGGCTCAGTTCGATGCCTCTCGT
>CASETU010000043.1 GCA_949290895.1 uncultured Bacillota bacterium | reverse complement strand
GACTGCGGCGGCACATTCGTTCGCGAAAAGGAAGTCATCGACTGCTGGTTCGATTCTGGCAGCATGCCGTTTGCGCAGCTGCATTATCCGTTTGAAAACAAGGAGCTTTTCGAAAAGCATTTCCCCGCGGACTTCATTTCCGAGGCAATCGACCAGACGCGCGGTTGGTTCTATACGCTGATGACCATTTCCACGCTGCTTTTCGACAAGTCTTCCTTCAAAAACTGTATCGTTTTGGGACTTGTCAACGACAAGAACGGCGTGAAGATGAGCAAGCACAAGGGCAACGTCGTCGACCCGTGGTCCATTCTGGACAAGCAGGGTGCGGACGCGGTCCGCTGGTATTTCTACACGGCGTCCGCGCCGTGGCTGCCCTCCCGCTTTTCTTCGGAGGCGGTCTCCGAGGGACAGCGTAAATTTATGGGCACGCTGTGGAACACCTACGCGTTCTTCGTGCTTTACGCCAACATCGACGGCTACGACCCGTCGAAGTACGATTTGAAAAAATGCAAGCTTTCGCTGATGGATAAATGGGTGCTTTCCAAGCTGAACACCCTTACGGCGAAAGTCGATAAATACCTTGCGGACTACAAGATTTTCGAAAGCAGCCGCGCCATTCAGGACTTTACAGACGAGCTTTCCAACTGGTACGTGCGCCGCGGCCGCGAACGCTACTGGGGCAAGGAAATGACGGAGGACAAGGCGGCGGCGTATACCACCCTTTATCACGTGCTGGTAACGCTGGCAAAACTCATCGCGCCTTACACGCCGTTCATGGCGGAAAGCATGTATTTAAATCTCGTTCCCGCGTTCTTTAAGGACGCGCCCGAATCGGTGCACCTGTGTTCTTTCCCCGTCGCAGACGAAAGCATAGTGGATAAGGCGCTTGAAGAGGGCATGGAGGAGGCGCTCGCCGTGGTCGTTCTGGGCAGGGCGTGCCGCAACGCTGGTAACCTCAAAAACCGTCAGCCGCTCGCAAAACTCTACATCGGTTCGGAAAACAAGTTCTCGCTTTCCGAAGAGCTGATGAAGATCGTGAAAGACGAGCTCAACGTTAAGGAGATAGAATATACCGACGACGCGGGCGGATTCGTGAAATACAACCTGAAACCGCAGCTCAAAACGCTGGGGCCGAAGTACGGCAAGAACCTCGCGTTGGTGAAGAAGTTCCTCGAAACCTGCGACGCAGCGGAAGTGGTCAAAACCGTCCGTGCAGGCGAAGTTTACAAGACGGAATTCGAGGGCGTTTCCCTTGAGTTCTCGGCGGACGATCTGCTGGTGTCTTCCGAAAGTCTGACGGGATTCGTCGCGCAGAGCGATAAGGGCGTTACCGTCGTTCTCGATACCAACCTCACGGACGAACTCATCGAAGAGGGCAACGAGCGCGAACTCGTTTCCAAGATACAGACCATGCGCAAAGAGGCGGGATTCGAAGTTACCGACAGGATTGAAATATGCGTGAAAGCCGACGCGGAAATCGAAAAGCTCTTTGCAAAGGGCAACGTCGCGGCGGCGGTGCTGGCGGATAAGGTCAGCTTTGCCGCGGGCGAAGGGTACGAAAAAGAGCTTGACATTAACGGCAAAATGTGTACAATAGTAATCAGTAAGGCAAAATGATGAAGACTGCCAAATGGAAAGATTACTCCGTCATTGCAACGGGCGACGGGTATAAGCTGGAACGGTGGGGCAAGGTGATCCTTTTGCGCCCCGACCCGCAGGTCATCTGGCCGGCGTCTTTCGATATGGAACGCTACCCCGCGCTTTCGGCAAAATACGTCCGTCGGGGCGGGGGCGGCGCGTGGGAAAGGCGCGGCGAAATGCCCGAAGAGTGGACCGTCGGCTACAGGGAATTGAAATTTAAAGTGCGTCCCATGGGATTCAAGCATACGGGACTTTTTCCCGAGCAGGCGGTCAACTGGGACAGAATGGATAAGCTGATCCGCGGCGCGGGCAGGGAAATTTCCGTTCTCAACCTCTTCGCCTATACGGGCGGTGCGACCGTTGCCTGCGCGGCGGCGGGGGCGAGCGTTTGCCACGTGGACGCGGCGAAAAATATGGTGGAGCGCGCGGGGGAAAACCTCAGGCTTTCGGGGCTGGAAAACGCCAAAGTGCGCTTTATCGTGGACGATTGCAAAAAGTTCGTGCAGCGGGAAATCCGCCGTGGCAGAAAATACGACGCCGTCATCATGGACCCGCCCAGCTACGGGCGCGGGCCGGGCGGCGAGATGTGGAAGCTGGAAACCGAACTGTTCCCGTTGGTGAAACTTTGCACCGAGGTGCTTTCCGACGAACCGCTTTTCTTCCTCATCAATTCCTACACGACGGGCTTACAGCCGCAGGTCATCGAAAACATTTTGCGGCTCAATTTAAAAGCCTACGGCGGCAATGCGGAAGCTTACGAAGTGGGACTCGATACCGAAGAGGGGATCGTTCTGCCCTGCGGCTGCAGCGGGCTTTGGACGAAATAAGGATAATTATGGACGAGCTGATCATTTTATACGAAGACAATCACATCATCGTGGTGCTCAAGCCGCAGAACGTGCCTACTTGCGAGGACGAAAGCAAGGATAAGGACATGCTCACGTATATCAAGGAATATATCCGCGATAAATACGGAAAGCAAGGCAACGTGTATCTGGGGCTGGTGCACCGTCTCGACCGTCCCACGGGCGGCGTGATGGTGTTTGCCAAAAGTTCCAAGGCGGCGGCGCGGCTTTCCGAGCAGATGAAAAACGGGGATTTCGAAAAGAAATATCTCGCGGTGCTCACCGATACGCCGAGAGAGGAACGCGCGGTCTTGAAAAACTATTTAAAAAAGAACCCCATCAACAACATGGTGTATCTCGCCACGGCTACGACGACGGGCGCGAAGTACGCCGAACTCGATTACAAGATTTTGGAAACGCATAAAAATCTCGCGCTGGCGGAAGTGCGTCTGCACACGGGCAGAAGTCATCAGATACGCGTGCAGATGAGTTCCATCGGCTGTCCCGTATTCGGGGATATGCGTTACGGCGGCGAAAAGGCCGTTAAGGGAAATCTTGCGCTTTGGGCTTATTCCTTAGCGTTTTCCCACCCCGTAACGAAAGAACGGTTGGTTTTTAAAATCCAGCCGCCCAAAGAAGTCGTGCCTTGGACGTTCTTCGATACCGATAAGGCAATCCGCACGACAAAACCAGAGGTGTAAAATTCAATATGGAAATCGCTATTTTAGAGAGCTTGCAGGCGATCCATACGCCCGTGCTGACGTATATCATGCTGGCTTTCACATATTTGGGTGAGGTAGGTGCCGTCTGTATCGTGACGACGGCGATTTTTTTGATTTTTCCGAAGACGCGCAAAGGCGGGTTCGTGCTCGCCGCGGCGCTCATCGTCGATTTTCTCATCGTCAATCTGTTTTTGAAAAACGTCGTCGCGCGGCCGAGGCCGTTCACGAAATCCGACGCGCTGCTGGCGTTTCTCAATTCCGTCAGTTATAAAATCCCTTCCGACTGGTCCTTCCCTTCGGGGCACAGCGCGGTGTGCTTTTGCGGCGCATCGGTTTTGACGATTTTATATAAAGGCAAGGCCGCGTGGACGTACGCGGTCGCGGCTATCGTCGCGTTTTCCAGGCTCTATCTCGGCGTGCATTATTTGACCGACGTGCTGGCGGGGGCGGCGATCGGCTCTCTCATCGGCGGACTCATCGGCATTTACGGCGGAAAGCTGTACGATCACGTCCTTGCGAAAATCCGCGCGCGGCGGGAAAAGAAAAACGAGGAAGACATCGACTGAAAAGACAATTTGATAAAAATTTGAAAAAGGCGCAAAAAAGTTTGCGCTTTTTTTTATAATAATTAAAAAAGCGCCCGTTTTGATTGAAAACGGGCGCAAGGGGATATAATGCAATCGGTAAATGTAGACGGAAAACCGCGGTTTACGATTTTTTTTCGCCGTATAATTTGATGCGGATGCGCGGCAGGGCGTCCGCGGAAGAGCCGAGGGGTTTTTCGCGGTTTCGGTAGTCGTGCTTGTCGCAGAACCATTGCAATTCGTCTACCATGCGGGAAAGGTTCGTTTCCTGCAGTTTGCAAAGATCCGCAAGGTAAGCTTTTGCCTTGAGCCCCGCGCAGTCGGAATGTTCTAACAGCGAAGAATAATGTTTCATGCAAAAACCTTTCGTCGAATTGAGCTGTTCGCGGAACGCGCTTTCCTTAGCATAAAGCTGCGCCACCGTTTTGGCGTAGCGGACCATGTGGTCGTTTACGATATCGCATACGATGCAGGTGGAAGTCAGCTTTTTCAGCGCCGCGGCGGCTTTTTTCGCGCCTTTTGCGTCCTTTGCTCCGATCTCCTTTTTCAGCGTGTTCGTGCGCGTGATCGCCTGCAGGGCGACGCTTAATTTGTTCTGCCGCGCAAAGAGCATGTCGAAATGCTCCGCGCAAAAGCCCAGCTTGTTGACGCGGGCGCGGGTGTCGTCTTCCATCACCGCGTCGTTTAAAAACTGGAACAAAATATTCTCTTCTACGATCTTTTCGATTTTGCACATGGGGCACTCGCAATCGGGTTTGAATTCCTGCAGAATGAGCGCCGTGCCGATATGATAATTCATAATATCATTTTAACAAATTTCCCGCGAAATTACAACGAAAATATAGACATTTCGCTTTATGTGTGCTATAATTTTTTTGATTATGCCGAAACAAGGCAAATCGTGAGGAGTGTGGAATATGATATTGGAAAGAGTGGATTTATACAAATATTTTTCCGTCAAACGCAAAAAAAATTCGGCGGGATATCTCAATACTTACGTGCCCGACGGCACGCCGGAACTCAATACGAAACAGCGTCCCGCAATGTTTGTCTGCCCGGGCGGCGGCTACGGCTTTTTGTCCGATCGTGAAAAAGAACCCGTGGCTATCCGTTTCCTGAGCAAAGGATACAGCACGTTTACGTTGGAATATTCCGTAGATACCGCTTTTCCCGTTCCCTTGCTGGAAGCTTGCATGGCAATCGTTTATATCCGCGAAAATTCCACGAAATACTTTGTCGACCCGAATCACGTCTGTGCGGTCGGGTTTTCCGCGGGCGGACACCTGGTCGGCATGCTGGCGACGATGTTCGACGACGAGGTCGTGAAAAAGGCTTTGCCCGATAAGCTGGAGCTTGTCCGTCCCGACGCGGTAATTTTGGCGTATGCGGTCATCACTTCGGATAGCCGCTATGCGCATGCCGGGACTTTCAATATCATTACGGGCGGGAAAAAGTCGCTTTATCAAAAACTTTCGCTGGAAAAGCGCGTGACGAACGAAAGCGTGCCCGCGTTCATCTGGCACACGAAGGAGGACGGCGCGGTCCCCGTGTTCAACGCGCTTTCCATGGCGAGCGCTTATTACGAACACGGCGTGCCCTTTGAACTGCACGTATTCGAGCGCGGCGGGCACGGACTGAGCCTTGCCAACATCGAAACTTCGCTCAATGAACACAATAAGATGTGCAACAAAAACGTACAGGTGTGGGTGGACCTGGCGGATAACTGGCTGAAATCGCGCGGGTTTACCGTCCACGAATAAATGCGTTGTCTATTCCTTTACAATCCGCAGAGCGGAAAGGGTACGATAAATAAATATGTAGAATTTGCCGCGGCACAACTCAAGG
The DNA here is from genome assembly GCA_949290895.1 of uncultured Bacillota bacterium. Lineage (GTDB taxonomy): Bacteria > Bacillota > Clostridia > Christensenellales > Borkfalkiaceae > UMGS775. Next base: position 1,830 of record CASETU010000043.1, on the reverse strand, counting down.
AGAAATTCGGGAACGTGGAGGTCGCCTGCTCCGAGGGCCCGAAAGATATGGAGAAAAAGGCGAAAGAAGCTTGCGGCAAATATGATTATCTGGTGTTTTCGGGGGGCGACGGTTCGTTCAACGAAATCATCAACGGCATTTGCGGCGAAAGCCAAAGACCCGTTTTGGGGTATATTCCCACGGGTACGGTCAACGATATATCTCGTTCCTGCGGCATACCACGCTCGATCAAACGCGCGATAAAAAACGTGACGGAGGGCATCGTCAAAAAACTCGACGTCATGTCGGTGAACGGGAAGTATTTTGCGGAATACGAAGTCAGCGCGGGCGCGATGACGAGCTGTTCGTATAAAGCGCCGCGTCAGGAAAAAATCGCGCTGGGCAAGTTCGCTTACGCGTTGGAAATACTCAGAAATAACATGAAGCTCGTGGATTTTCCCGTCGTCGTGGAGTGCGACGGTGCGGTTTACCGAACGAACTGCGAGTTCGTCGTTTTCATCAACAGCAGTTCCATCGCGAGCATGCCCGTCAACCCGAAAGCGGTGCTCAACGACGGGGAGGTGGAGCTTTTGCTGATAAGGCAGGTGGAAAAGCCGCGGTGGTATCATAAGTTCCGCGCGTTTTTCAAGATATTGCATTTTTTTGCTTTCGGCTACAACAATTCCAAAAACAATGCGGATTTCATCAAGCTGAAAGGCAGTTCTTTTCTGGTGAGAACTTCTCAAGACGTCGTGTGGAATTTCGACGGTGAAGAAGGCGTGAAAGGGGACGTAAGCGTGAATGTTTTGAAAGAGCATATCGAACTTATCGTTCCGTCGCGCAAGGCAAATAAAAAGAGATTCGGCAGTTAAAGGAGAAACGGATTGAAAAAATTAGGTTTTGCGCTGGGTTCGGGGGGAAGCCGCGGCGTGGCGCACATCGGTTTTTTGCAGGCGATGCAGGAAAACGGGATTAAACCCGACCTTATCACGGGTTCGTCCATGGGCTCCGTCGTGGGCGCCTGCTATGCGGCGGGCATGTCCGTCGAGGACATGAAAAACGTCGTGTTCGAACTCAAAGCGCTGGATATTTTGGACATTTCGGGAAACATCTTGAAAAATCAGGCGCTGTTCAAGTCGAAAAAAATGCGCGCAAAGCTCGGCGAATATCTCGGAGACAAAACGTTTGAACAGCTTGATATCCCTTTCGGGTGCGTGGCGGTCGATCTCGTTACGGGCAAGACGGCGGAGCTTAAAGAAAAATACGTGGTCGCCGATTGCGTGCAGGCGAGCTCTTCCATACCTGGTGTGTTCCGTCCCGTGAAAATCGATTCGATGACGCTGGTGGACGGCGGGGTAAGAAACCGCCTGCCCGTTAAGCTCGCGCGTAAAATGGGTGCGGAAGTCGTCGTTGCCGTGGACGTTTTGGGACAGCTTCGCGTTTCGGACAAGCCGCTCAACCTCATCACTGTGGTTTTGCGCACCGTAGACATTTATGATTCGCAAATCACCGAAATGAAGTTGAAAAAGCACAAACCCGATTTGCTGATTCGTCCCGATATGGGTGAGATGTCGCAATACAAGGTGAAAAATTTCGATATCGCCTTTGACGCCGGCTATAAAGCGGGACTCGAAAATGCGGATAAAATCAAGGAATTGCTCGAAAATAATCATTGAAATTTTTGCGGTGAAGTTTTTAAACTTGTCGCTCAACGAATTGAAATGAAAGCCTCGTATCCGTTCGGATACGAGGCTTTTTGTATAACGGTGAATTATACTATTAAGTGCAACAGTAGAAGAAAAAAAAGAGTTCATACAAATCTGTGGTAAAATAGAGTTGCAAAACCAAAAT
>CASETU010000042.1 GCA_949290895.1 uncultured Bacillota bacterium | reverse complement strand
GTCGTGTTCGATATGAGCGGCTTGAATTTTATGGACAGCACGGGAATCGGTATGCTGATCGGTCGCTATAAAAAGCTAAAGAATTTCGGAATACCCGTTTATATTGCGGGAGCGAACAACGGCGTGGAAAAGGTAATCAATTTAAGCGGGCTGTATGCCATTATGCCAAAATATTAAGAGGTGTCGAAATAACATGAAAAAAGAAAACTATATGAGAATAAATTTTTTGTCGCTTTCTCAAAACGAAACGTTTGCAAGAACGGTCATCGCCGCATTTTGTCTGCCGCTCAATCCGAGCCTTTCCGAGCTAAATGAGATTAAAACCGCGGTTAGCGAAGCTGTGACGAATGCCGTTGTGCACGGTTATCCCGACGGTGCAGGCGAAATCGAGATGTATGCGGAAACTACGGATAATAAAGTACATATCGAGATAAGCGACAGCGGAATAGGCATCGAAAATCTCGATAAGGCGATGGAACCTTTTTATACGACCCGTCCCGATGAAGAGCGCTCCGGAATGGGTTTTACCGTCATGCAGACATTTATGGAGGACGTGAAAATCGTTTCCGAACCTAATAAGGGTACAAAGGTCATTATGAACAAGACTATAACCGTAAAGTGACCCGAAAAGGAGTTTTGATGTTAGAACCTCAAGAACTGAACTTATACATCAGAAGAGCCAAAGAGGGTGACGAAGAAGCCAAAACGGTCATTTTCAAAAACAATGCGCCGCTGTTAAAAAGCATTATAAAGAATTTTAAGAACAAGGGCATCGAATACGACGATCTTTACCAGATAGCGAGCATGGGCTTGCTCAAAGCGATCAATAATTTTGACGAAAGCTATAATGTGAAGTTTTCCACCTATACGGTTCCGATGGTCGTCGGGGAAATCAAGCGGTATATGCGCGACAACGGTGCTATCAAGGTTTCGAGAACGCTGAAAATGCTTTCGGGCAAAATCAACCGATATACAACGGAATATCAGGCGAAAAATAACGCTTCTCCTACCGTTGAGGAGCTTGCAGAGCACTTCGGCTGCGAAGAGGACGATATACTTATGGCTCTCGACTCGGCGCGAATGCCCGTTTCTTTATTTGAAAAAGCGGATGATGACGATGGTTCTTTGCAACTCATCGACAAATTGTCGGCGGGCGATAAAGAGGAGGAGCTCATCGAAAAAATCGAGATATCCAAAATATTGAGCGATTTATCCGAACGGGAGAGAAAAATCGTCGTTTTAAGATATTTCCGAGACAGAACGCAGAGCGAAATAGCAAAAGATCTCGGTGTTTCTCAAGTACAGGTCAGCAGATTGGAAAACAAAATACTCGAAAAAATACGGCTGAAATTTTAGCCGTATTTTTGTATTAAAACGGAAAATATACCCATATTAGAGGTATGAGAAATCAAAAGGACTGCGAATATCTCAAGCCTTCGGACGAGCGGGAAACGCGGCTCGGACGTTTTGAGAAAAAGGAAATCAGAAATGCAAAGTAACGAAAATATCAATTTTAACAAAAATTATATCGATTATGTTTCTTCCATCGCGCCGAAAACCAAAGAAGCCCGTTCTCTTTTTCGGGCGTTTTGGGTCGGCGGAACGATTTGTTGTATCGGACAATTTATACGTTTTGCTTTTGAAAACTGGCTGGGACTTGCCGGAGACGAACTTGCCGCGTATGTTTCCGTCGTTCTTATTTTCCTCGGCGGGTTGCTGACGGGTCTCGGTGTTTATGACAGAATCGGTAAGTTTGCAGGGGGCGGCTCCATCGTTCCCATCACCGGATTCGCAAATTCCGTCGTGTCGCCCGCAATGGAATTTAAAAGTGAAGGTATTATTTACGGGACTGCGTCGAAAATGTTCATTATCGCGGGACCGATCATTGTTTTCGGTGTTGCAAGCAGTGTACTTGTGGGACTTTCTTATTATATATATTTTTTGGTGGCGTAATGAAAGGCAGAACTTTAATTTTTAAGAATCAGCCGCGAATTTTTGCAACGGCGACGGTAGCGGGACCGAAAGAAGGAGCGGGTCCTGTCGGAAAACATATCGATACCATTGTGGAAGACGATTATTTCGGCGAAAAAACTTTTGAAAAAGCCGAAAGGAAAATGATGGAGGGGGCGATTCGTCAGGTCATGCAGAATGCAAAGTATACCGAAAGCGAGGTCGGTGCGATCATTGCCGGGGATTTGCTTAACCAAATCATATCTTCTTCTTATGCTTGCCGCTCGTTTAATATTCCCTTTTTAGGCATCTATAACGCCTGTTCCACAATGAGCGAAGCTTTTATTATCGGCGGTATGCTGGTGGACGGAGGATATTGCGAAAGCGCACTTTGTGCAACAGGCAGCCACTTTTCGTCTGCCGAAAGACAGTATCGATATCCTCTCGAATTAGGCAACACGCGTCCGCCGCAATCTCAATGGACGGTGACGGGTGCAGGTGCAGCGATTCTCGCAATGCAGGGCAAGGGGCCTAAATTAGTGGCGGCGACGCTCGGCAGAGTGGTCGATTACGGCATAACCGATACGAATAACATGGGGGCGGCAATGGCCCCGGCTGCGGCAGATACGTTGTGCGAACACTTTCTAAATTCTTATTTCAGTCCGAAAGATTATGATTTAGTGATAACGGGAGATCTCGGCGCTTTCGGTAGCAGGTTATTCAAAGATTTGATGTGGGAAAAGGGGTTCGATATCAGCGAACGGCACGTCGACTGCGGAGAGATGATATACAATATTGCCGAAGACGAGTTTCAAGGCGGCAGCGGCGCAGGTTGCAGCGCGGTCGTTTTTAACGGTTATTTTTATAAAAAGCTATGTAAAAAAGAATATAAAAGAATCATTTTGATAGCTACGGGCGCGTTGCTCTCTTCTGTATCGTCGCAGCAGGGCGAAACCATTCCGTCAATCGCGCATGCGGTGGTATTTGAAAGTTGAAAGGAGAGATCATGGAAATATTTTTAATGTTTTTGAAAGCCTTCGCAGTAGGCGGAGCGATATGCACTGTGGCGCAACTGCTCATCAATTATACGAAAATCACCTCGGGGAAAATTCTCGTTACGTTTCTGCTGGCAGGTGTGTTTTTACAGGCTGTAGGATTATATCAATACATCGTCGATTTTGCGGGCGCGGGCGCGACCGTACCCATTTCGGGATTCGGTTATCTCCTTGCAAAGGGCGCGATCGAGGGGGCAAAAGAAAGCTTGTTCGGCGCGATCACGGGCGGAATTACCGCGGCGAGTGCGGGAATTACCGCGGCAATTACTTTCGGATATCTTTTTGCCGTAATTTTCAAAGTGAGGTCTAAAAAGAACTGAGCAAATATATAATGTATTATGTATTGCTCGTATAAGCGCCGAAAGCGCAGGGTAAAATGGAAGAGAGTTTTTGGGCTGTTTCTCTTTATCGGCATTTTAGTGGCTTGCATAATCTATTATCAAACGCGCGTGGTCACGGTCGTTGTAGACTTCACTTATGCGGAAGTGGAATCGAAAGTTACGGCTTCCGTTAATAAGGCTGTTTTGCTCAATTTGGACACCGTGAATTACGACGACCTCGTTAAGGTAGAAAAGAATGCAGACGGAGATATCGCATTGATGTCGGCAAACAGTCTGAAAATCAACCGCATCAATCGGGAAATCGCTGTGTCCTCGCAGGCGCTTATCGAAAACTCCTGCGATTCAGGCGTAGATGTGCCGCTCGGCGCGCTGAGCGGCATTGTGTATTTTTCAGGATTCGGACCGAAAATCACGCTTGATATATTATCTGCAGAAAGCGTTGTCTGTTCTTTTTATTCCGAATTCGACTCAATGGGCATCAATCAGACGCGGCATGCCGTTTACATAAGGGTTAATTCTTCTGTCAAGATCGTCATGCCGGGAAAAACAAAAAATATCACCGTAAAAACAGACGTACTCGTCTGCGAAGCGGTCATCGTGGGCAAGATACCCGAAATATATTTGAACGGCTCTATATTTTAATTGCATAAATTTTCGATGAAATCGCATAAAAATTCATTTATGCGATTTTTTTTGTCATTTTCATGAAAATCGCCTTGCAACGACAGCGGAAATGTGCTATTATATTGAATATATGACGGAGGGCAAAATGCAGAAGATGTTTGACGTCCGCGCAGAGACGATGGACAGAAAGGAAATAAAAGAACTTCAGCTCGAAAGATTGAAGCATATTGTGGCGTACGCGTACGAGAACGTCAAAATGTACAAAGAGCGTTTCGACAAAATCGGTTTAAAACCCGAACATATCAAAACGCTAAAGGATATAGAAAATATTCCTTACACGACCAAAGACGATTTAAGGGACAATTATCCGTTCGGATTGCTTGCCGTTCCGATGAAGAAAATCGTTCGCTTGCACGCTTCGAGCGGCACCACGGGAAAACCCGTCGTGAGCGGATATACTAAAAAAGACCTTGACGTTTGGTCGGATTGCGTGGCGCGCGTTCTGATGATGGCAGGGGCGACGGATGAGGATATCATTCAGGTTTCCTTCGGATACGGGCTTTTTACGGGCGGTTTCGGGCTGCATTACGGTATTGAAAAACTTGGCGCTACCGTTGTTCCCGTGTCTTCGGGCAACACGGAACGGCAGATCATGCTTATGAAAGACTTCGGCGCGACGGCGCTTGTCGCTACGCCGAGTTATGCCATGTACATCGCGGAAACGGCAAGAAAGGAAGGCGTTTTGCAGGATTTAAAACTGCGGCTCGCCATAACGGGTGCAGAGGCTTCTACGCCCGAAATGCATGAATCGTTAAGGAAGATACTCGGCGTGTTTCCTACGGAAAATTACGGACTTACTGAGGTCGGCGGACCCGGGGTTGCGGGGGAATGTTCGGAAAAATGCGGTATGCACATCAACGAAGATTGTTATTACCCTGAAATTTTCGACATTGAAAATAACCGAGCCATGCACGAGGGGGAATACGGAGAAATGCTCCTCACCGCGCTGACGAAAGAGGGTATGCCGATCTTGCGTTACAGAACAAAGGACATTACTTCGCTCACTTATGAGCCGTGCAAGTGCGGAAGAACCTTGGCTCGCATGTCGAGAATTGTCGGCCGTACGGACGACATGCTGATCATTCGCGGCGTCAATGTGTTCCCGTCGCAGATAGAAAGCGTGCTCATGGCGATGGACGAGCTCGGCAAAACTTACGAGATCATCGTCGACAGAGTCAATTATATGGACAGTATAGAAGTTCGCGTAGAGGTCGTAGACCCGTCTTTGCTGGTCGATTATTCCAAACTCGAGGGACTTGTCGCAAAAATCAAGCATCGCCTGCGGGTCGTGCTGCAGCTCGACGTAAAAGTCAGGCTGGTTGAGCCGTTTTCCATTGCGAGAGCGGAAGGTAAAGTGAAACGCGTAAAAGATTTGAGGAAATTACAGGAGAAACTATGAAGAAACTGATGTTGGGAGATTTTGCCGTCGCGCGCGGCGCCTATGAGGCGGGCGTTAAAGTGGCTACTGCTTATCCCGGTACACCTTCGACGGAAATTACCGAAGAACTTGCAAGATATGACGACGTTTATAGCGAATGGTCTCCGAACGAAAAGGTTGCGTTTGAAGTCGCTTACGGTTCCGCGCTGAAAGGCGCGCGGACGATCGTTTCTATGAAACACGTGGGGCTCAACGTCGCGGCGGACCCGCTTTTTACGGCGGTCTATGCGGGGGTAAATGCGGGGCTCGTCGTCGCCGTGGCGGACGATCCGTCGGTATTCAGTTCCCAAAACGAACAAGATACCCGCTTGACGGCAGTCAGCGCAAAATGCCCTGTGCTGGAGCCGAGCGATTCACAGGAGGCGGCAGATTTCACGGCTTACGCGTTTGAGCTTTCGGAAAAGTACGATACGCCTATCATTTTGAGGTTGACCACGCGTGTAGCGCATTCGCAAAGCCTCGTGGAACTCAAAGATCGCAGGGAAATTCCGTTAAAGCCCTACGAAAAAAATATCGCAAAATACGTCATGATGCCCGCAAACGCGCGTAAAAAACATTATGTGGTGGAAGATCGTTTAAAAACTTTGTCTGCGGATTCCGAAAATTTTGCAATTAACCGCATAGAAATGAATTCCGAAGAAATCGGTATCATCTGCTCAGGCGGCGTATATCAGTACGTGAAAGAGGCGTTGCCGAAAGCCAGCGTGCTCAAGCTCGGCATGGTGTATCCGCTCCCGTATAAAATGATAGAAAAATTCGCGAAAAGCGTAAAGCGCTGTATCGTGGCGGAGGAGCTTGCGCCTCATCTCGAAACGCTCATCAAAGCTTACGGCATCGAGGTCGAGGGAAAAAATATTTTCCCGCTTTGCGGAGAATTTTCCGCAAAACTCGTCAAAGAATGCGTTACGGGGGAACGGCGCGACGCCTGCCCCGTCGACATTCCCGCCCGTCCGCCCGTATTGTGCGCGGGTTGTCCGCACCGCGGTGTGTTTTACGTTCTTTCCAAATTGAAACTCAACGTTTTGGGGGATATCGGCTGTTATACGCTCGGCGCGGTAACGCCGCTCAACGCCATGGACAGCGTCATCTGTATGGGCGCTAGCATCGGTATGGCTGTCGGATTCGACAAAGCCGATGACGGCGCGTATAAAAAGACCGTCGCGGTCATCGGCGACAGCACCTTTATCCACAGCGGGATTACGGGGCTCATCGACGCGGTATATAACAAAGCGCGCGTCACCGTCATCGTGGTGGACAACCGCACCACGGGCATGACGGGGCATCAGAACCACCCTGCGACGGGCAAGACCATCAAGAACGAACCGACTTATCCGCTGTCCATCGAAGATGTATGCAAGGCCGTAGGCGTCAACAGCATAAGAGTGGTTAACCCCGATGAGGTTTTCGAGCTGGAAAAAGCGGTAAAAGAGGAACTTAATAAGGAAGAAGTTTCCGTCATCATCGCCAGAAAACCCTGCGTGCTTTTGACGAAAAGGCTTTACGAAGGTTTTTCGGTCAATGCGAAAAAATGCAGAAATTGCAAAATGTGTTTGAAGATCGGCTGCCCTGCGATCATCAACGGGAAAGACGGTGTAAAAATCGATAAATCGCTTTGTACGGAATGCGGACTTTGCAAGAATATCTGTAAATTCGGAGCGATTGAAGGGGTGGTCAAATGTTAAGTATTTTAATAGCAGGCGTCGGCGGACAGGGTACGCTCCTCGCGAGCCGCGTTTTGGGAAAATATGCGCTCGATAACGGTTTCGACTGTAAATTAAGCGAAGTACACGGCATGGCTCAACGCGGCGGAAGCGTCATTACGTATGTAAAAATAAGTCAGAGTGTTGAGGAAAAGATATATTCACCCATCATTGACGAGGGCGGAGCGGACGTCATTTTGGCGTTTGAAAAGCTGGAAGCTTTGCGCTACTTGCCGTATCTGAAAGAGGGCGGTAAAATATTGTTTTCTTCGCAGGAAATTTTGCCGATGCCCGTCGTAGCGGGAGAACGCGAATATCCGAAAGAAATAGAAAAGGAGCTCGGCGGAGTGGAGGTGGACGCTTTATCTCTCGCGGTGAAGGCAGGTAATTCCAAAACGGCAAATTCCGTCATGCTCGGCGCGTTCTGCAAAGTGATGAATCTCGATAAAGATAAATTTAGTTCGGCGTTAGTGGCGTGTATTCCTCAAAAAACCATTGAAATGAACAAAAAAGCGTTTGAATACGGCTATGAGTCGGTAAAATAGGAGGTTGACGCCGATGTCTATAAAAAAAATAAACGACTATATTTACAGTCCGGAATATGAAACGCTCAGCAGAAGCGAAATGGAAAACCTGCAGAGCGAACGACTGAAAAAGACCGTCGAAAGGGTATACAACAACTGCGCGCCTTACCGCGCGAAAATGGACGAGCTGAAACTGAAACCTTCCGATATAAAATCGGTTGCGGATCTTTCCAAACTTCCGTTTACGGTAAAACACGATTTGCGCAGCAATTATCCGTTCGGATTTTATTCTTCGCCCAAAAGCGACATCGTGGAAGTGCACGCGTCGAGCGGCACCACGGGCAAGCTGACGGTCGTCGGCTATACGAAAAACGACCTCGAAGTGTGGGGTGAAATCGTGGCGAGAAGCATGGCGATGGCGGGCGTGACAAAGGAGTCGACCGTGCACGTTTCCTACGGCTACGGGCTGTTTACGGGCGGTCTCGGCGCCCATTACGGCGCGCAGACCATCGGTGCGTCCACCGTTCCCGCCTCGTCTGGAAATACAATTCGTCAGCTCACGCTCTTGCGCGACTTCGGCGCGACGCATTTATGCTGCACGCCTTCCTATGCGATTTATCTCGGTACGGAATTGAAAAACGCAGGGCTGGATATTGAAGATTTTTCCTTACAGGCGGGGATTTTCGGCGCCGAGCCGTGGACGGACAACATGCGCAAAGAAATCGAAAAATTGCTGCATATCAAGGCGTTCGATATTTACGGACTTTCGGAGATTTGCGGTCCGGGCGTGGCTATGGAATGCCGTTTCCAAAACGGCGCGCACGTTCAGGAAGATCACTTTATCCCCGAAATCGTCGATCCCGAAACGCTCGAACCTCTGCCTTACGGGAGCGAGGGCGAACTCGTGTTTACGACCATTACGAAGACGGGACAGCCGCTTATTAGATACAGAACGCGCGACCTTTGTACGCTGAACAATGAAAAATGCGCCTGCGGCAGAACGACGGTGCGCATGGGCAGAGTAAAGGGGCGCTCCGACGACATGCTGATAATCCGCGGCGTCAACGTGTTCCCGTCGCAGATAGAATCGGCGATCATGAACGTGAAGGGCGTTTCGCCGCATTACATGATCATTGTAGACAGAGTCAACAACCTCGACATCATGGAAATACAGATTGAACTTGACGGCGACGTCACGCTCGATAAAGTCGGAGACGTTGAACTTATCAAAAAGAAAGTGGAAACGGAAGTCAATTCCTATATCGGTCTCAGCGCGAAGATCAAGCTTTGCGAGCGCGGCACGATCGCCCGCAGCGAAGGCAAAGCGGTGCGCGTCATCGATAAGAGAAAACAATAAAGGTATAAGGAGGAAAACGATATGTTGGTTAAACAGCTTTCCGTATTTATGGAAAATAGGCCCGGGCGGCTATATAAGTTGACGAACGCGCTCGGCAAAGAGGGGATCGACTTTGTTACGCTTTCGATTGCGGATACAAAGGATTTCGGCATTGTGCGTTTCATTGCGCGCGACAACGACCGCGCCTACGAAATTCTCAAAAGGGAAGGGTTTACCGTCGGACAGACGGAGCTTATCGGCGTAGAAGTCGTAGACGAGCCTAATGCGTTGGCAAAGGTCATCGAAACCCTTGAAGAGAAAAATATCAATATCGAATACCTTTATTCCTTCGTGCTGACAAATTACAATACGGCGAAAATCTTGATGCGCGTGGAAAATACCGAAGCTGCTTTAAAGGTGCTGGAGGAGAAAGGCATCAAACTTCTGTCGGAAAAGATTTTATAAACGTTTGACTTAACCGAAAAAATATTATATACTTTACTTAATCGAATACAAAACGCTGTGACGAAGACAGACTTCGGCGAATGTTTCAGAGAGAAAGCCGTCTTGCTGCAAGGCTTTTAACGGGAACTGAAGTTATTCACTTCTGAGCGGCGCACCGAAAGTTTTCAGTAGGCTGCGACGGTTGTTCCGTTATAACTTCAACGAGGTCCGCGAATTTTGCGGGCGAATTTAGGTGGTACCGCAGTATTTTGCCCTATGCTTTCAGCATGGGGCTTTTTAATTCGTATAAAAGGAGAAAACAATGCAAGACAAAGTCAATTCGCTTTTAGAAAACGCGAAAAAAGAAGTTGCCGCCCTGCAATCGAGCAGGGATCTTGCCGATTTAAAAGTTAAATATCTCGGTAAGACGGGCGAAGTGACCGCGCTTTTAAAGGGAATGAAGGATATTCCCCCTCAAATGCGTGCGGAATTCGGTAAGACGGTCAACGTCTTAAAAGAACAGGTCACGGCTCTGTTTGACGAAAGGGAAACCGCAATCAAAAAAGAAGAAATGCAAAAGAGCTTTGAAAAGGACGCCGTAGACATCACTTTAGACGGTAAAAAAGTTTCTTTCGGAAATCTTCACCCGTTAAATATCGTGCGCAACAAGGTCATCAACGCCTTTGTCGGTATGGGATTTGAAGTTTATGAGGGACCCGAACTCGAACTCGATTATTATTGCTTTCAGGCGTTGAATATTCCCAAAGACCACCCTGCCCGCGATATGCAGGATACTTTCTATATTTCTGACAACGTCGTTTTGCGTACGCACACGTCGCCTGGACAAGTCAGGGTGATGGAAAAGAAAAAACCGCCCATCAAAATCTTAAGTCCAGGCAGAGTATATCGCGCCGACGACGACGCGTCGCATTCTCCGATGTTCCACCAAATCGAAGGGCTCGTGGTGGATAAGGGCATCACGCTTTGCGATTTAAAAGGTATTTTGGACGAATTCGTACAAATCATGTTCGATAAGGATACGAAAACACGCTTAAGGCCGTCTTATTTCCCGTTTACCGAACCGAGCGTGGAAGTTGACGTTACGTGCAGCGAATGTCACGGTAAAGGCTGTAAGCTCTGCAAGGGCACGGGCTGGATTGAAATTCTCGGCGCGGGCATCGTCAACAAAAAGGTCTTGGAAAATTGCGGCATCGATTCCGACGAATATTCGGGGCTGGCGTTCGGGCTCGGTATCGAGCGTACGACGATGATCAAATACGGCGTTCCGGATATCCGCACGCTCTTTGAAAACGACGTTCGTTTCTTAAAACAATTCGGGAGGAAATAAATTATGAAATTACCGCTTTCCTGGCTGAAAGATTACGTAGACGTGGACGTTACGCCCGAAGTGCTGGAGGAAAAGCTTTTTTCCTGCGGCTTTGAAGTGGAAGAGACCGTTTACGTGGGCAAGAACATCGATAAAATCGTCGTTTGCCGCATCGAAAAAATAGAAAAACATCCCAACGCCGACAAGCTTAACGTCTGTCAGATCGACGCGGGTAAATGGGGTAAACTGCAAATCGTGACCAGCGCGAAAAATATTTCGGAAAACGACCTCGTTCCCGTGGCGCTCGACGGCGCGACGCTTGCGAACGGGGACAGGATTTTTAACGGCGAATTGCGCGGCGTGAAATCGAACGGAATGTTTTGCAGCGGAGAAGAACTCGGCATTACCGACGATTTTTATGACGGCGCGAGCGTAAACGGTATTCTTATCTTGCACGAAGATTATCCACTCGGTGAAGAAGTAAAAAAAGTGCTCGGCATAGTGGATGTCGTGTTCGACATCAGCGTGACGGCGAACCGCCCCGACTGCCAGTGTATTCTCGGTATGGCGAGAGAAGTTGCGGCGGTTTTGAATAAACCGCTTAAAATGCCGGCGTTGACGTATTCCGCAGATAAAAATTTAAAAACCACCGATAAGATTTTGGTGGAGAACAAGGCTGTCGACCTTTGTCCGCGCTATATCGGACATTATGTCGCGGATATAAAGGTGGAAAAATCGCCGAAATGGATTACGCGCAGACTTGCAAGCGTGGGTATTCGCGGTATCAACAATATCGTCGATATCACGAACTTCGTACTGACGGAAATCGGACAGCCCATGCATGCATTCGATTATAAAAATATCGGCGGCAGTCATATCGTTATCCGTCGCGCGGAAAACGGCGAAAAAATCGTAACTCTCGACAAAAAAGAATTCACCTTAAGCGATAAAAACCTCGTGATCTGCGACGAAAATAAGCCCGTTGCGCTTGCCGGCGTCATGGGCGGATTAAACAGCGAAATCGAAAACGACACGAAGGAAATCGTGTTCGAGGCAGCGAAGTTCATGCGTGACAATATCCGCAAAACCAGCCGCGCGCTGGGGCAGCGTTCCGATTCTTCCGCAAGATATGAAAAGGGTATCGACGCTTATACCGCGCAAGTCGCCATGGACCGCGCGCTGCATCTCGTCGAACAGCTCGGCTGCGGTCGGATTGCTTGCGATAGGTACGATTTGCCCAAACAGGAACTGAAGGAAAAGGTTATCGAAACCACCGTTTCCAAAGTGAACCGCGTACTCGGCATAGAAGTTCCCGCGAAGACGATACAGGATATTTTGACACGCCTGCATTTCGGCTGTGAAGTCAAGGGCGATGCGTTGAAAGTCGTTGTTCCGCTTTATCGCGAAGATATGGAAAGCTATCAGGATATCGCTGAGGAAGTTATCCGTGAATACGGTTATTCGCATATTGCGCCTACGCTTTTGAAATCGGCGGCAATCACGAACGGAGGACTTTCCGACGCGCAGAAGGATGCGGAAAACATTAAGGATTTCTTTTGCAGGTGCGGTTTTAACGAAATTATTACGTATTCTTTCGTTTCCGAAAAAGAATTCGACTTATATTCGATTTCAAAAGAAAATCTCGTAAAAATTCTCAACCCGCTGGGCGAAGAGGTCAGTGTTATGCGTAAATCGTTGGTGCCGTCTATGGTCAATACCATGGCGAAAAACATCAACAGAAAAAACGCAGCCGCAAGATTGTTTGAGCTTGCTTTTGTTTACGAAAGTGCGGATAAGGACGCTTTGCCCGTTCAAACGCACAGACTGTGTTTTGGTGCTTATGGCGAAGAGGATTTCTTTACCGTAAAAGGCGTGGTGCAGGAAATGTTGAATGAGTTTTCTTATCAAAGCGAAATCGTTTATAAGCGCAGCAAAAAGCCGTATTTGCACCCCACGGTTTCCGCCGACGTTTATGCGGGCGGTAAGTTGATAGGCTCTTTCGGCGCGTTGCACCCTGCGATTAAGGAATCTTGCGACCTCGATAAAAAAGTTTACGTAGGCGAATTCGATTATGAGGCGCTTACGGCGACATTTAATAAAAAAGTCTACTACGAGGCGGTCTCGAAATATCCTACCATCGAACGCGACCTTGCGGTTACGGTGGACGAAAGCGTTTTGTGCGGCGATTTGATTGAAACGATCAAAAAAGCGGCGGGCAAAGAACTTAAAAAAGCGGAACTTTTCGATATTTATCGCGGCGACCAGGTGGCGAGCGGCAAGAAGAGCATGGCGTTCAATTTGGTGTATTCATCGCTCGAAAGAACGCTGACCGTGGAAGAAATCGACAAATCCATTCAGACGGTCTTAAAGGCGTTAAAAGACGCTTACGGCGCGGAATTGAGATAACGAATTTTTTTTAGCGGGCGCCGACAGAATGCGGTTTAAGCGGCTAATGTGCGGCAAAAAACGCATTATAAACGGAATTGTTATATGAGAACAGTAATAACGGCGCGTCCCGAAAATCGGGGCGCGCCGTTACTTATACAGTTGAAACTGATTGTATTTTAGGTGATTGAATAAAAGCTATCTATAAAAATACATATCGCTGCATCTTATGTTTTTTGTATTGAAATAGTTTAATCTTTTGTCGATAAAAACAGTACGGCGTTTTTCGTTTCCGTGATTTTTATCACGTTAAAACCGCATTTTCGTAAAATATGTTCCGTTTCGTTTTTATCGTCGGGGTAAATGCGTAATTTTCTGTTGCCGCAGTCAATAATTTTTGCGGGGTTTTTATCGATAGATAAAACAAACCTACCGTTAAACAATAATAAGTCGTATATTTTGCGGACTACGGAAATTTTATCTGAAAAATGCATGAATGTCAGCGACGAATAAATGAGACTGAATTTTTCGACAAATACAAACTTCGTAAAATCTTCGCAAATCAAATGAACGTTTGTAAATTCGAGCAAGTTCTCGCGTGCGCGAGCAATGGTTTTTGCGGAAATATCGATTCCCGTAAAAGACTTGCAATATTTTGCTATGCGTAAAGCGAGTCGCCCCGTGCCGACGCCCACTTCCAGTACTTCGTCATGATTTGAAACGCGGAGAAGTTTTATAAAAGTCTCTCCGTCGAACAAGTCCATATATTCTTTAAGGCGCGGCGGATCAAATACGGGGTCGTTGTTTTCATCGATTAATAAATCATAATGCTTAATTACATCGCAAAATTTATTCATATTTTACATTTTATCATGAATTATTGCGTTTTACAAGCGATACCGGCTTAAACCGCTTTGCAAACGGTGAAAATTATAGTACAATAAAATTATGATTGAATTATTATCGCCTGCAGGCAACAAAGAATCTTTCCTTGCGGCAGTTAACAACGGGGCAAACGCCGTTTATCTCGGTTTGAAGAAATTTTCCGCAAGGGGAAATGCTGATAACTTTAACGATGAAGAACTTAAATATTGCGTTAATTACGCCAAACTTTTCGGGGTAAAAGTATATGCGGCGGTTAATACGCTTATAAAAAATGAAGAAATAGACGGTTTTATTTCTTGCGTGGAGAGCGCGCTTTACGCCGGTGTCGACGCGGTTATACTGCAAGATATGTTTCTCGGTAAAATGCTGAAAGAAATTTTTCCCGATATCGTTTTGCATTTAAGTACGCAAGCGGGCGTATGTAATATTCTCGGTGCGAAAATCGCAAACGAATATGGTTTTTCTCGCGTAATTTTGGCAAGGGAAACAAAATTTGAAGACATCAAAGAAATTTCCGCATTTATGGAAACGGAAGTTTTCGTTCAGGGGGCGCTGTGCTCGTCTTTTTCGGGACATTGTTATATGAGTTCGTTTATCGGGGGAAACAGCGGGAATCGAGGTCTTTGCAAGCAGCCGTGCCGAAAAAAGTATACTTACATTGTAAACGGAAAGCCGTTAAAGGAATGTTACGCGCTTTCGCTTTCCGATCTCTGTGTGGGGGAAGACATTGAAAAATTGATTTCCGCGGGCGTCCATTCTTTTAAAATAGAAGGAAGAATGAGGAGGAAAGAGTACGTTGCGGCGGCAACGCGCTATTACCGTCTTTTAATTGACGAAAAAATCAATCAAAAACACTCCGAAAATTCGCTTTGTGCCATGAATTTTGCCAAAATCCCCATGTTTCACGGAACGTTTCACGAAAATCAAGCGAAAAACGCGCTTTCGGAGGCGTATTCTGCGTTAAGGCGTACTTATAACAGAAACGATTATACAAAGGGGCTTGCCTTCGGGCAAAAGGAAGATTTTTTATCTACGCGCGTGCAAGGTCATATCGGTGAAAAAGTCGGCGTGATTTGCCGGAAAATGAGCGACGGCGAATTTAAAGTAGCCGGCGAGGTCGGTGAAAAGGGCGATGCGTACAAAATTTTGAGAAAGGGAGCTGAAATTGGCTCAGGGATTTTTAAAAAGGCTTGTGACGGCGGATTTATCTTGCAGACGTCGCGTAATTTGTCGCGATTTTGCGATTTGATGACGAGAGATGAAGTTTGCATTACGACCGACGTCAAAATCGAGCGAAAAATCGCAGAATCGCAAAAAAAATTCCCGCTTAAAATTTGCGCTATTCTGTCTCAGAACGCGAGAGCGCGATTTTTTGTTTTGCTGTTCGGCGCACTGAATTTGCCTGAATTTTCCGATGATAATAATTTTGAAACCGCTGATCTGAAAATAAAAAAACAAGCTCCTCGCGACGGCGAAAATACGATTTTGGGTTCGGATAATTACTTATCGGCGGTACCTACTTCAAAAACTCAAGATATGCAAGAGCGCGGCGATGAAATTGATTTTAAACCGATGGGTGAGGGTATAGGCGTTAGCTTGTCGATTTTATCAAGCGATATTGATAATAAAAATTTACAGCAAAATTATTCCGCTAAAAATTACATCGAAAAATACGAAGTGTCCGATTTAGAATATGTTTTTGCAAATTACGATTTGATTGATCTTCAAAAATATTCAGAAATCTTTTCGATTGAAAATTTTACCGAAAAAGAAAGGGCGTTGTATTTATATGAAGTTTTAAAACTTCTCCAGCGAAATGATAGTCGGGATTTTCATTCGAACTGCAGTGCTAAAATAAAAATTTTGCAAAATTTTGCGGTAAAATTATTATTTGAATTCTGTAACAAATCGTCTGAATGCGATTTTATTGGCGTGAAAAAGTTGACTTTTAGTGATTGCGAAAAATTGATACAAAATAATTTATTTTTCATATACGAATCCGCCGAAGTGTTGCCGCAAGCGTTGAGTTCTGCCGTGGATGTAAAAATGCTTGCCGATTGTTTCTTGAAAACGGGGGAGTATCCGTTCGCGCCTAAAGTGTGTCTTGTGACCGATGGAGTTTTTCTTTCCAAGGCGCAGCTTAACGAAATGCGTCGTTCGATATATTTTGATTGTTTCAATAAATTTAACGCACCGAAAAAAATGTATAGCGGTGTTCTTAAAGCAGAAAATACTAATATTATATCAAACATAATCAATCAAAAAAACATAAGTATTTTTCAGTCATTTTCAAATATAATTATGCGTGACATAAATTGCGTTGTTTATCTTCCCGAAAACTATCTTGATCGCGAAAATCACGCAGCATTTTTATCGGAGGCTGGGAAAAGAAAATTAAAAGCGTATTTATTTCTCCCCGCATTCGCTACGGGCGCCGATTTAAAAATATTAGAGAAGGCCGCCGCCGGTTTTGACGGCGTTTACGCTGATTCTTATTACGGCATCAAATTAGGCGAGTTACTGAATAAAGAAATCATTGTCGGATTTGGCGTCAACGTTTTTAACGATTACGACTGCAATGCATTGATGAAAAGAGGAATTGCGCCTGAAAATATTGCACTTTCAAAAGAACTTTCAGTTAAGGAAATTGACTCTTTAAAATGCGGTGCATATTTGGCACAAGGCAATATTTCCGTAATGGAGTTTATATATTGTCCATTCGGAAAAAAATGCAATCATTGCGAAAAAAGAGAAATTATACTTAAAGACGATTGCGGCAGAACGTATAATGTGGTAAAATATAAATTATCCGATTGTCGCTTTATCGTTTATAATCCTTATGATTTGGCGTTTAAGGAAATAAAGGGTAAGGGAATGATTTACGACTTTACTTTTATCAACAAGCAAAGTAAAAAGACGAACGGCAACCGAGACAGAGGAGTAAATTGATGATTAGCGAAAAAGTGCTGAAAGCTTTAGAATACGATAAGGTTTTGTCAGAAGTTGCAAAATTCGCCGTTTTGGAGGACGGAAAATCGGCGCTTTTGCAAAGCGTTCCGCTCAGCGAGCTTTCGGCAGTCAAACTATTGAACGATAAAACCGCGGAAGCGATTCAATTGCTTTTTGCTTATAATGTTTCTCAAATTCCTTATTCATCTCCCGTAAAAGACGAAATCGAGCGCGCGCAAGTCGGGGGCACGCTGAATTTTACAGAGCTTTTGCGCATTTCCGCAGCGCTGCGCAGCGCAAGGGTTGTAAAAACCTCCATAGCGAACGTCAAAGACGAAAATATTAAAATTATCAGAGAAATATCCGAAAGACTTTTTACCGATAAAGCGCTGGAAGACGACATCAACGAGAAGATTTTGAACGAAGACACGATGGCAGATTCGGCAAGTTTTCGCCTTTCATCCATAAGAAAACAGATTCGCACGATCAACGCGCGCATAAGGGATAAGTTGAACTCTTATATCCGCGGCGCAAATAAGTATTTGCAGGATAACATCATTACCGTTAGGGGCGATAGGTACGTCATTCCCGTGCGCGCGGAATACCGTTCAAACGTAAAAGGATTCGTGCACGATCAATCGGCGTCGGGAGCAACGGTTTTTATCGAACCCGAACAAATTATCGAGTATAATAACGAACTCAAGACAGCGATGATCGAAGAGGCAAACGAAATTCGCAGAATTTTGCAAGAGCTCTCGGCAAGGGTCGCTTTAGACGCGCAAAACATTTTATGGAATGCGGAAAACCTTACCGAAATAGACGTCGCTTATGCCAAGGCGATGTATTCATACAACAACAAATGCATGTATCCGTCAATCGGCGAACACGGTAAAATTGAAATTTTAAAAGGTCGACACCCTTTAATCTCGGCAGATAAAGTTGTTCCCGTTACCGTGAAATTAGGCGAAAATTATAATTTTTTGTTGATTACGGGACCAAATACGGGCGGAAAGACCGTAACGCTAAAACTTACAGGCTTATTGACAGCGATGATGATGACGGGAATTTTCGTGCCTTGCGCAGAAGGAAGCTCGCTTTCGGTTTTCAATGATATATTTTGCGATATCGGCGATGAACAGAGCATCGAACAAAGCCTTTCCACGTTTTCCTCGCACATGAAAAATATCATCGATATTTTAAATCGCGTTACCGATAAGGCGCTTGTTTTACTCGACGAAATCGGCGCGGGGACTGATCCCGAAGAAGGTTCGGGGCTTGCTCTCGCCGTCATCGAGGCGTTGCTCGAGGCAAATTGTTTCGGCATTATCACGACGCATTATTCAAAGTTAAAAGAGTATGCGTTCGGCAATCCGAAAATAGAAAACGCATCGATGGATTTCGACACGAAAACTTTTGCGCCGCTTTACAAGCTGAATATCGGCATTCCGGGGTCTTCTAACGCGATAGAAATTTCCAAACGTCTCGGCTTAAACCCTAAAATTGCGGAAAAAGCCTTAAGTTTTCTCAGTGACACAAAAGTTTCCTTTGAAAACATTTTGAGACAAGCCGAAGAGAGCCGAAATCGCGCGGACAAGTTATCTCGGGAGCTGGAAGTCACCGCGCACGAAAAACGGCAGGAGCTTGAGGAAATCAGAAAAGAAAGGGAGCGTTTGGCGGAAGAACTTGAAAAAATCAGCCGAAACGTAAAGACAGAAACCAGAAGACAAGTTAACGAAAAGGTTTTCGAGGCGGAAGAGCTTTTAGAAGAAATCAGGGAAATCGCCAAAAAGGAGAGTATTTCAGGAACGGATATCATCACGGCTCGCAAACTGAAGAACCGCTTAGAAGACAAAAAATATGTTTTGGAAGAAAAACCACAGGAAAAGCTTTTCGATATGACGCAGGCTGACTTCGACTCTTTAAAGGCGGGCAGTAAAGTTTACTCGCAAAAACTCGGCGCGGAGGCGGAAGTTGTTCGGGTATTACCGCAGAAAAAACAAGCGGAAATCCGCATGGGGGTGATGACCGCTATCGTCAATGCGAATGATTTACTTACAATGAAAAAGTTTGAGGCCGCCCCGCAAAAAAAGCCTGTTCAAATCAGTAGAAAAGTGGAACGGAGTGCTCCGCAGGCCGAAATCAACGTTTTGGGACAAACGGTGCTCGAAGGCGTTCAGAACGTTGAGTCTTTCATCGACCAGGCTATCGTAAACGGGCTGGAGGAAGTAAAGATCATTCACGGCGTGGGAACGGGCAAACTGAAAGCGGGGATTTGGGAATATCTTCGCAAAGATAAAAACGTAAAAGAGTTCCGGAGCGGAAGATACGGCGAAGGTGAAAAAGGCGTTACGATTGTTACGTTAAAATAATTGTAAATTGCGCTGATTTATGGTAAAATAAATTTCAACGGCATGTTGCGGAGGAAAAACGGATGCAGGAAGTATTTTACGAAGAAACGTCATTTCTTAACAAGGAAAAGACGGCTTTATGGAAATACAGGCTTTTGAAAATTTTTTCAATCGCTTCTTATGTGTTGGCGGGGCTCATCGCGCTGATGTTCTTTTATTTTTACAAATTAGAAAATTTCAATCTTTTAGTGTTTGCGCTCAGCGTGTTGGTTCCTTTCGGTTTATTTTTATTTTTCGGCATTATGCTCGGACGCGTTAAAAACAGCATGTTTGTCGATTACGATTATACTTACGTCAGCGGTTCTATAAGAATTTCAAAGGTCATTCGCCGTATTAAAAGAAAAAATCTTTTAAAATTCGAAACGAGCGACATTGTACAGATGGGCAAATACGGCAGCGACACTTACGAAAAAATTGCCAAGACACCGGGAGTAAAGAAAATCATTCTTACCAGCAACCAGACGCCTTCTGAAGGAAATGATTTTTTCTATCTGCAGGTCAACAACGAAGGAACGAATAAACTGCTCGTTTTTGATTGCAGCGAGAAATTTATGGCTACGATATTAAGGTATTCCAACAAAACCATACTTGAAAAGGATTACAAATGATTTATCTCGACAATGCGGCAACGACTCAACCGTTGCCGTCCGCTTTAAAAGAGGCGGAAAAATTTAACAATGAATGTTTTTTCAATCCTTCCGCGCTATATCGCGGCGGGTTGGAAAACAGCAAAGCGATAGCCGCTGCGAGAGAATTTATTTTAAAAAGTCTCAGGACCGTTTCGCACGAATGTATTTTTACGTCATGCGGCTCGGAAAGCGACAATCAAGCGATATTTTCTTTTGCAAAACGCGGAACGCTGGTGACCACGCAGGGGGAGCACTCGGCGGTTTATAAAAGTTTTCTCGAACTGAAAAACAGGGGGGCGGACGTTAAATTCGTATCGCTCAACAAAAACGGTTCCGTCAACGAAGACGAACTTTTGGAGACGATCGCCAAAGGCGGCGTTAGGTTTGTGTCCGTGGTTCACGTCAATAACGAAACGGGGGCGATAAACGACGTCAACGCGCTCGCAAAGACGATAAAACTCATCGATAAAAATATTGTTTTTCACAGTGACGGCGTGCAGGCTTACGGAAAATTACCATTTAGGTTATCTTCCGATATAGACTTATATTCGGTCAGCGCGCATAAAATAAACGGACTAAAAGGCGTGGGGGCGCTTTTGAAAAAGAAAAATCTTGCGCTTTCTCCGTTGATTTACGGAGGCGGACAGGAATACGGTTTGCGCAGCGGTACGGAAAATGTTTTCGGAATTAAGGTTTTTGAGTATGCCGCACGGGAAAAATTATCCGATATCAACGGCTATTATGATAAAGTTTCCGCATTGAACGCGGCATTTAAAGAAGTTCTGGATAAAAGCCTTTTTACCGTCATTTCCGATGAAAAATGTTCGCCCTATATTTTGTGCGTGTCGGCAAACGGCGTGAAGGGCGAAGTTATTCTCCACATGTTGGAAGAATTCGGTATTATTGTCGGAAACGGTTCCGCTTGTTCGTCAAAAAATCGTTTTTCGCGCGTGATAGACGCTTGCGGATACAAAAACAACGACGGTATCGTACGCATAAGTTTTAATCCCTATCTTGAAAAAAGCGATGTCGTTTTTGCGGTGGAAAAGTTGAACGAATGCGTTGAAAAATTAGGAAAGGTAATGAAAAAATAATGGAAAAAGCTATCATTATAAGGTATTCCGAAATACATTTGAAGGGCAAGAACCGCGGATACTTTGAAAAACTTTTGAAAAACAATATTAAGAATTCCTTAAAAGGGATTGAACACACTTTTACCGCCATGCACAGCCGTTACCTGGTTGAAAATTATGCGGAAGAGGATGGCGATCTGATAATCGAAAAGCTTTCCAAAGTTGCAGGCATTCACACTTACAGTCACGCGTTTGTGGTGGAAAGCTCTCTGGAAAATATTTTTGCGGCGGCGACGGAAATATGCAAGGGAAAAAAGGGAACTTTTAAAGTTGCGACAAACCGCGCCGACAAGAATTTTTCTCCCGATTCCATGGAAATTTCCCGCCTGGTCGGAGGGAAGATTTTAGAAAAATATTATAAAGACCTCAGTGTGCGCGTAAAAGAACCCGATTTCACAATCAGCATCGATATACGCGAAGACGGCAAAACTTTCGTTTATACCGATAACATTGCCGGGCTCGGCGGCATGCCTGTCGGTTCTGCGGGAAAAGGAATGTTGTTGATTTCGGGCGGCATAGATTCGCCCGTGGCGGGATACATGATCGCCAAACGGGGCATGAAACTCGATGCCATACATTATCACAGCTTTCCTTATACGGGGGAAGCTGCAAAGGAAAAGGTCATTGAGCTTTCCAAAAAAGTCGGGGAATACAATGGCGGAATGAATTTATACGTCGTGCCTTTTACGCATATTCAGGAAGCCATTCATGAAAAATGCCACGAAGAATTCATGATCACGATGATGCGTCGTTTTATGATGCGCATTGCTGAGAGGCTTGCCGTAAAGCTTGGCGATCAGGCGATCGTAACGGGGGAAAGCCTTGGGCAAGTCGCGAGCCAGACGATTGAAAGCATGACTTCTTCAAATTCCATCGTTTCCATGCCGGTATTGCGCCCGTTGGTTGCGTTCGATAAAGTAGATATAATTAAAATATCCAAAAAAATCGAAACTTACGACACCTCGATTTTGCCTTACGAAGACTGTTGTACCGTCTTTTTGCCGAAATTTCCCGTCATTCGCCCGAACCTGAAAAAGGTGCAGGAAATGGAAAAAGCGCTTGATGTAGAGGGACTTATCGAAGAGGCGATGTCGAAAATAGAAAAATACGAGCTGTAAGATGTCGCGTGTTTGCATTATGCCGCCGATTCGGCGGCATTAAATATATTAAAAATAAGTGCATTGAAAAGCAACATTCGATATAACAGTAATTGCAGTCAAGTCTATTTCCTTATTATTATCGAAAATAATTTGAATCGCATAAGAAAAATCATCGAATCAACAATGAAAAATTTTTATCGTGAAAATCAAAATCTGTCGCTTTGCGGACTGAATTACAAGTTATGTCCGATGTTTATCGGTAGTTATTGCGGCGGGTGCGGAAACGGAAACCAAGCCTGCTCTATTGCAAGGTGCGGTATGTCGAAGGGTGTTGAATATTGCTTTGCTTGTAAAAACTATCCGTGTGAAAAATATGACGGTTTTGACGAAACGGACTCTTTTATAACGCACGCGCATCGTAAAAACGACTTTGAACAAGCGCAAACAAAAGGTCTTAAGCAGTATAACTCAATACAGCAATATAAAGAAAAATTCTTGAAAAAACTTCTTGCGGAGTATAACGACGGCAGAAAGAAGAGCTTTTTCTGTCTTGCCGTGAATTTGCTTGATGCGGAAGAATTAAAAAGTATTGAAGAAATTATTTCGTCCGAAAGCGATTTGAACGCTATGTTGCCAAAAGAAAAAAGTAAATTTGTTTCGGAACTATTTTTGGCTGCTGCGGAAAAGAAGGGGATTTGCTTAAAATTGCGCCGCAAAGACCGAAGAGATTGAATTTCATTTTTTAGCGAAACTTATTAGCCATAGTACCAAACGGCTTTGAAACTTATAAATAAAAAACAATACAAAAATCGAGAACGTCTCAACGCCAAAAGCCGCCGAATATTTCGGCGGCTTTTGGTTGATACGATATAAAATGGTTTTAAGTTCAAATTATCAAGTCCTAAAAGGTTTTCGGGTTCTCTTAAAAATCGATATTCCACCAGTTATCGGGCAAATCGCTTGCCTTTGTACACATTGCTTTTCCGGCTAAAATTTCCTTTCCGCATATCTTCGTGCCGTTGTAATCGAAATAGGGGACGATATAGTAAGCGTATGTTTTTCCGTATTCCTTCATACTGTCTTGAAACATAGTAAGATTTTTGGAATCGCTGTCAAAAATCTTGATCTTTTTGCCGTCTGTTTCCTTAAAAACGAAAAAACCGCAGTATTCTGTCAGACATAATTCTATTTTAATTTCATTGTTATTTACTGAAAAATTTACGTTTTCAACAATCGGGGAAGAATAACGCGAAGATTTCTCCGTCGGTAAATTATTTTTTGCAAAATACCCTTCTATTTTTGATTTTTCCGGCGCAATATCATCTGCCAAAACGAGAATATGATCATTTTCATAGGCGTACTTATCGAGTTCAACCTTTACGACGTTTGCGCTTTCGGGAAAATGTATATTCTCGTTTAACTTCAGATTTTTCCAAACGTTGTATGCTTTTGTCGTGGAGGCTCCGCCGCCCGTAATATTGTTCGGCATGAGGGTATTTTTCGCGCTCAAACGAATGCCTAAAGTATATTCGGGAGAATAAGATACGTTATAAGCGTCGGTATTCCCGTTCTTATTTCCCGCGGTTCCCGTTTTCGAGGCGATTTTTTTGTTTAATACACCCAGCTTTTTGGCAGTGCCGTTTTCGCTTACTCCTTTCAGCATATAATTCATCAAAAACGCGGTAGAATCATCGAAAACGCGCGTTTTTGCGGGTTTGTAATTGTATTGCAGATTGCCCGAAATTTCAACTTTTTTTATAAAATGAGGCTCCTGAAATTCTCCGCCGCCTGAAAAAACCATATAAGCCGAAGTAATTTCCTTTAAAGTAACGCCTTTGGAAACCGCCCCTAATGCAAGCGCGAGATTGTAATCGTCCCGCGAAACGGGAATATTGAGTTTTTCCAGATATTCGCAGGCTTTTTGCGCTCCGATAAAATTCAACAGCTTTACCGCGCACACATTGGAACTTCTTTCCAGGCTTTCTTTTACGCTGATATATCCGTAATACGCGTCGCCGTAGTTCGCCGGGGAATAACCGTTAAAATTCGTTTTCTCATCGAGGAGCAAACTGCATTCCGACACGCAGTTGTTTTCCAGCGCAGGCGCATAGACTGCGAGCGGTTTCAATACGGACCCCGCTTGCCGACGGTCGTCTCCGTCCGTAGAATAATAGGCATTTATTCCGTTTTGAGCATTGTCTATCAAAATCCCCGTAAATCCGTAATCGGTGTTCGGCGCGTTTTCGCAAAGCAATGCCTGTTTTTCAGGGTCGTAAAAAGTATACACCTTGCAATCAGTCAAGGCATAAGGAGAATAACTCATTATGCCGTCGAGTTCGTCTTTTGCGTGTTCAAGATAAAAAGACGCTGCGCTTTTTTCTCCTTCGCTCAATACGATTTCTTCTGCCGCCGCGCTTTTATATTCGATTTCAGAAATATAATCTTGTTCGTACATCAGTTTTAATACGGTATTCCGCCGCTCTCTGCATTTTTCCATATCATTGACGGGCGAATAAGCGGAGGGGGCTTTGATGAGTCCCGCAAGCACCGCCGCCTGCGATAAAGATAAATCGGACACGTTCACGTTAAAGTAATTTTTTGCGGCAGAGGTGATGCCGTAAGAATTTTTCCCGAAGTAAATCGTATTCAGATACATTTCCAAAATTTCATCTTTTGTATAATTTTTTTCGAGAGTTTTCGTTAGCTTTAACTCTATCAGCTTTCTTTTTAACGTTTTTTCGTTGGTTAGATGCGTGTTTTTGATAAGCTGTTGGCTGATTGTGGACGCTCCTTCCTTAAAAGAAAAGGATTTCAGATTGTTCCAGCTGGCGCGAAACAATGCTTTTGTATCCACGCCGTTATGCTTATAAAAACGCTTATCTTCCACGGCGATAAACGCGTTTTTGACGTGTTCGGGAATTTCTTCGTTTTCCGAAACGGCCGTATCTTTGGAAAACGCTGATATTTCGTTTCCGTAAATATCATAAAATTCCATCGTATGGTCGGTACCGATGAGTTTTTGTTTATCGAGATTATATCCCGCCGTCACGCAAAGGAAATAAATTGTGCCGGACAAAAGAAGCACCCCCGCCACGCAAGCGAGGACTAATAGGCATTTCAGGAGTTTTTTCATAAAAATAGTATAAATGTTTTTCGCGTTATTATACCTTTTATAAATTGACAAATTTCGCCTTTTAATGTATTATTATATACATTAAAAACATGCGAGAATTTATGGAAAAGAAGAAATATCATATCGTTACTTACGGTTGCCAGATGAACGTTCACGAATCGGAAAAGCTTGCGGGAATCATGCAGCAACTCGGTTACGAAGAAACCGATGAAACGGAAAAAGCCGACGCAATTCTTTTTAATACCTGTTGTATCAGAGAAAACGCAGAGGAACGCGCTTACGGCAATATCGGCGCTTTAAAGAACTTAAAACGTGAAAAAAAAGACCTCATTATCGCGGTCGGCGGTTGCATGACGCAGCAAAGCGGCGCGGCGGAAAAGTTGAAGAAAACCTTTCCGTTTGTTGACATCGTTTTCGGAACGCATAATCTTGAAGATTTTAAACGTCTGTTCGAAAAAAAGCTTTCTACTAAAAAGAGCGTGCTGGAAATTCAAGCGCGAGAAGGCAGCGTGAAAGAAGGCACTCCGAAGTACCGCACGAGCTATCCCAACGCATGGGTAAACATCATGTACGGCTGCAATAATTTTTGCACGTACTGTATCGTGCCTTATGTGCGGGGCAGAGAGCGGAGCAGAAAGGTGGAAGACATCGTTGAAGAATGTCGAGAGCTCATTGCGCAAGGCTACAAGGAAATCACCTTGCTCGGTCAGAACGTCAATTCATACGGCAACGATTTTGAAGAAGGCGTGAATTTTGCAAAACTGATTGCAACGATCGCCGCGCTCGACGGAAAGTTCCGCCTGCGTTTTATGACGAATCACCCGAAAGATTTGTCCCGAGAGGTCGCTTACGCAATAAAAGAAAATCCGAAGATTTGTCGTGCGGTACATCTTCCCGTGCAGTCGGGTTCAAATAGGATTTTGAAAGCGATGAACCGCCGTTATACGCGGGAGGACTATCTTGAAAAACTTGCGTTTCTGAAGGAAATCGTGCCGAATTGCGCGGTAACGACAGACGTCATGGTCGGCTTTCCTACGGAAACGGAAGAAGACTTTAACGATACCTACGATCTGATGAAAACCGCGCGTTTTCACGGCGCTTTTACTTTTATTTATTCGCCGCGTTCGGGTACGATGGCTGCAAATTTGGACGGGCAGATTCCGGAAGAAGTTTCCAAAGCGCGCATTTCCAAACTCATCGACTTGCAAAACGGTATCAACCGCGAAATTTCGGAAGAATACATAACAAAAACAGTCGAAGTTCTTACGGAAGGCTACGACGAAAAAAAGAAAATGTATTTCGGCAGGGAAGAGTTCGGCAAAATGATATATTTCGCGTCGGATAAAGACGTGTTCGGAGAATTTGTGAACGTAAAAATCACGAAAGCGAACGGCATTTCGCTGATAGGTACGACGGAGAATTGAAATTATGGCACTTTCACAGATGATGCAACATTATTTGAGCGTAAAAGACAAGTATAAAGACTGCGTTGTCTTTTACAGGCTCGGTGATTTTTACGAAATGTTTTTCGACGACGCGATCAAGGTTTCCGCAATTCTCGACCTTAAACTTACGGGGCGGGACTGCGGGCTGGAGGAACGCGCGCCGATGTGCGGCGTGCCGTTTCATGCCGCCGACTATTATATCTCCAAGCTGGTGGCGCACGGTGAAAAAGTGGCGATATGCGAACAGCTCACCGAACCGAACGGCAGAAATCTCGTGGAACGGGACGTCATCAAAGTCATCACCGCCGGCACGCTCACGGAAGATTCTCTCATCGACGAAAACACGAATAACTTTCTCGTATCCGTTTATAAAAACGGAAAAACCGTGGCGATTTCCTGGGTGGACATCACGACGGGGGAATTTTTCGTAAAAGTTGCGGAAGACGTTTCCAAAGTCATCGACGAAGTTTCCAAGCTCTCGCCCGCGGAAATCATCTGCAACGGCGAGGCGCACGAATTTTACGGTGCAAACGCCCTGATCAAACATAAAGTTTTGCCCGATTTTTCTGTATACCGCGAAAGCGAATTCAACGCCGAGAAAGCCGAGAAAAATCTCGAAACGCAATTCGGCGTAAAAAATCTTTCTCCTTTCCGTTTGGACGGTCAGTTTGCGGCGATTTCTGCGGCAGGCGCGCTCTTATCGTATCTGAAAGAAACACAGATGCACTCGCTGAAGAACATCACACAGATTTCCTTCGAGCAATCCAAAGAATTCATGGAGCTCGACATCAACGCCGTACGAAATCTGGAACTCGTCCGCACCTTACGCGACGGCAAGAAATACGGTTCGCTCCTTTGGGTGCTCGATAAGACGAAAACCAGCATGGGCGCGAGAATGCTCCAAAGCTGGGTATTGTCTCCGTTACAGGATATAGCCGCCATCGAATACCGTCTCGGCGGCGTAGAGGAACTTTATAAAAACAACCTGCTGCGGGAAGGGATTTCCGAAGTATTTAAGAGCATACGCGATATCGGCAGGATAACGGGCAAAATTTCCAACGGCAATCTGCAGCCGAAAGATTGCGTATTGCTTGCCGATTCACTGAGCGAGCTGCCGAATCTGAAATTTTCTTTTTCGGGAATCGTTTGCCCTATATTGCGCGATTTGAACGATTCCATCGCGGATTTCGGCGCACTCACCAATCTGCTTGTTTCCGCAATAGAACCCGATCCGCCCGCAAACATGAAGGACGGCGGCTTTATCCGCACGGGGTACAATGCGGAACTTGACGAATATCGGAACTTTGCCGAGAACGGACAAAAACTCATCAGCGAAATGGAGGCGCGCGAGCGGCAGGCGACGGGCATCAAGACCCTGCGCATCAATTACAATCGCGTGTTCGGATATTATATCGAGGTCACAAATTCCTTTAAGGAATCGGTTCCGTATCATTATCAGCGCAAACAAACGCTCGCAAATTGCGAACGTTATGTGACCGATGAATTGAAAGAGCTGGAATCGAAACTGCTTACGGCTGAAGAACAGTCCTTGAAACTTGAACAGAAATTATATTCCGAATTGAAAAACAAGCTCGCCGATTATATAGACGATTTGAAAAACGCGGCTTTTGCGCTCGGCACGCTGGACGCTCTTTGTTCGCTTGCGCAAGTGGCCAAGCAAAGAAATTACGTCCGCCCGCAAATGGCGGAGAAAGGGAAAACGTTGGATATCACGGGCGGTCGGCACCCCGTAGTAGAGGCTGTATCGGACGAGCAGTTCGTCCCGAACGATTGCTATATGGATTCGGCGGAAAATCGCACGCTCATCTTGACGGGACCGAACATGGCGGGAAAGAGCACGTATATGCGCCAGGTCGCGCTCATCACGCTGATGGCGCACATCGGCAGTTTTGTTCCCGCAAAATCGGCAATGATCCCTTTGACGGACAAGATTTTTACGAGGATCGGCGCGAGCGATAATCTGATTTCCGATCAGAGCACCTTTATGGTGGAGATGAACGAAGTTGCGGGTATTATCAGAAACGCCACGCAGGACAGCTTGCTCATTCTCGACGAGATCGGGCGAGGCACGAGCACTTTCGACGGTCTGAGCATCGCCTGGTCGGTCGTGGAATACATTACGAAAAACATTCGCGCCAAAACATTGTTTGCGACGCATTATCATGAATTGACGGAGCTGGAAGGCACTCTTAACGGCGTAAAAAATTACAAAGTGACGGTGCGCGAACTCAACAACAGCATCGTATTCATGCGCAAGATCATGCGCGGAGGCGCAAACAGGAGCTTCGGTATAGAGGTCGCCGCTCTCGCAGGCGTACCGAAAGAAGTCACCGATTACGCAAAAACCGTTTTGAAAAAACTTGAAAAGAACGATTTGACGCTCATTACGGAAGAAAACGATGTTTGCGAGCCGAAGAAAAGCGAAGTCGAACGGCTCATCAAGGAAACGGACATCAACAACCTTACGCCTTTGCAGGCTTTTAACTTTTTGCAGGATTTAAAGGAAAAAGTGGAGTAATATCATGGCAAAAATCAATGTTTTAGACAGTTCCGTCTATAACCGCATCGCTGCCGGCGAAGTGGTGGAGCGCCCGTATTCCGTCGTCAAGGAGTTGGTGGAAAACTCCATCGACGCAGGCGCAAAAAATATTCAGATAGACATTTTCGACGGCGGCATCTCCTCGATAAAAATTACCGACGACGGATGCGGAATCGAAAGAGATGAACTGAAGAAATCGCTTTTGCCGCACGCGACGAGCAAAATCGCAAAAGCTGAAGATTTAGACGCCATCGCGACGCTCGGTTTCCGCGGCGAGGCGTTGGCGAGCATTGCCTCGATATCGAAAATCAGGATTGCCTCTAAGCCCGCCGCACAGGAATTCGGCGCGGCGATTTCGTCGGAAGGCGGCAAAAACGAAATTCTGTCCGAATGTGCTTTGAGCGACGGTACGGAAATCACCGTTGAAGATATTTTTTTCAACACGCCCGCGCGACAGAAGTTTTTAAAAACCGCCAAGTCGGAAGAGGGGGATATATCGGGTATCGTCACGCGTTTTATTTTGGGAAACCCGACGATTTCCTTCCGTTACACGGCGAACGGCAAACTGATTTATCAGTCTTACGGTGACGGTTTGGAAAGCGCCATGCTCAGCGTTTACGGCAAATCAACGCTGGATAATTGTTTTTTCATCGACTCCGAAAAATACGGGATTCGCCTTTCCGGTTATATCGGAAAACATCATTTTTCCAAACCGAACCGCACCTATCAGTCGATGTTCGTCAACGGCCGTTATGTTTTCAACAACACGCTTTCTTCCGCTATCACCAACGCTTACGGAGCATATCTCATGAAACGGCAATATCCGTTTTACGTACTCAATCTCTCCGTTCCGACGGAAATCGTGGATGTAAACGTGCATCCGAATAAAACCGATGTGCGTTTTGCAAATAATCAAATCATATACGGGAGCGTTTACTCGGTCGTATCCAAAGTACTGGACGGCAGCAGTGATGCGGTAAACATTGTCAAAAGCGAGGGCGAAGAACCTTTCGTCAAAGAAAAAATAAAAGATAAATGCGACGTAAAGGAAGAAAAAATCGTCGATTTCACGTCGAAAAACATTTCGACATTTATCCCGAAAACGCCTTCAAAAACGGAAAACAAGCTTTCTGAAAAGGTTTATGTAGAGCACGACATCGATAAGCCCTATCCGAAATACAAAGAGCCTGAGTGCGAAATGCTGGCATTTTACGACCACACGCACGCGCCCGACGTGAAAGAGGTTGAAAAAGCCGTTCAACCGAGTGAAAAAGCAAAGGATATTTTTGAAGAAAACAAAAAATATTTAGAGGAACTTTATAACAAAAAGCAAGAGCAAACGCTTGAAACCGACAAAAACTCAAATATCAAAAAACAACAGGAAATCACTATTGAAAGACAGCTCGTTTATGTCGGACAGACTCTTAATACGTATTTAATTTTCGAAGACGGGCAAGATTTATTTATCATCGATCAGCACGCGGCGCACGAGCGGATCTTATTCGACCGTTTTTGCGAAAAGTCGAAAAACAACGAGCTTGCGGTTCAGACGCTTTTGGTTCCTTACGTTTTCAAAGTAAACAATGAGGAAAACGCGTTTTTAAAGGAAAAACTCGGATACCTTACCGAACTCGGCATCGATATCGGAGAATTCGGTTTTAATACCTATAAAATTTCGGCATTACCCTCGGAAATCGCTCAGTTCGATATTCGGGAATTTTTGGACGATTGCATGTCCGATTTAAACTTTTTCAAAAGAGAATCGGTTTCCAACATCATCAGGGAAAAGCTTGCAAGCATGGCGTGCAAAGCCGCAATCAAGGCGGGCGACAAGCTGGACGAGAAAGACATTGCGGAGCTCATGCGATTGCTTAACGGTAATTTGGGGCTCAAATGTCCGCACGGCAGACCGATCGCCGTAAAAATAAGCAGAACGGAAATCGAAAAATGGTTCAAACGAATCGTGTGACAAACAAAATCATCGTGATTTGCGGGCCGACAGCGTCGGGAAAGACGGCGCTCGCGGTAGAACTTGCGAAACGACTCGGCTCGGAAGTCGTTTCCGCCGACTCCATGTATATTTACAAGGGATTCGACATCGGCACCGCAAAACCGACCGCCGAAGAAATGCAGGGCGTAAAACATCACATGATAGACGTTGCGGAAAACGGCGGCGAGTTTAGCGTTTCGGATTATAAAAATATGGCTCGACCGATCGTGAATGAGCTGTTGTCGAAAGGGAAAATTCCCGTTGTATGCGGGGGAACCGGGTTTTACATCAATGCGCTTTTATACGATTTTTCCTACGGAAATGCCGCAAAAGACGATAAAATCAGAAACAAATACGAAACTTTGGCGAGAGAACGCGGCAACGAATATTTATTCGCCAAACTCAAGGAAGTCGACGCGGAAACCGCGCAAAAACTGCACGTAAACGACGTCAAACGCGTTATCCGCGCGCTGGAAATCTACGAAATCAGCGGCAAAGCAAAATCTTCTTACCGAGACGATGCTGCGCCCGTTTACGAATACTTGGCCGTTTCTTACGATTATCCGCGCGAAATTTTATACGAGCGAATCAACCGCCGCGTAGATAAAATGTTCGACGACGGACTGGAAAACGAGGTAAGAAACCTATTAAAGACGGTTGACAGAAACTGCCAGGCAATGCAGGGTATCGGCTACAAGGAAATGCTCGATTATCTTGACGGAAAAATAAGCTTGACGGATACAAAAGAACTTATCCGCATGAATTCCCGCCACTACGCAAAGAGGCAGATAACATTTTTCAAACGACTTGCGGGACTGAATTATATTCAAACCGAAAACATCGGCGCGGACGCGCAAAAGGTATTATCTTTATTATGATAGACGAAAAACTCATTGAAAAATGCGAAAGAGAATTACAATCGCAATTTGAAAGGCTGGAGAAAATTTCTCTTTTCAACACAGAAAAAGTGCTGAATGCTTTTAAAAAGCACAAACTCGCGCTCAGACACTTCAACCCGTCTACGGGATACGGCTACGGCGACGAGGGGCGTGACGTTTTGAACGCGGTATTATCGGACGTTTTCAGCGCGGAGGCGGCAATATATTCGCCAAACATCGTTAGCGGCACACATGCGATTTCGCTGTCGCTTTACGGAATCCTGCGTCCGAACGACACCTTCGTTTCCGTAACGGGCATGCCGTACGATACGCTCGCGGAAGTCATCAACGGCGAAGGAGACGGATCACTAAAGGACTTCGGCGTGAAACTTGACGTGATACCGCTGAAAAACAACGCCATCGACAAAGAATCGGTAAAAAAATATTTGTCGGAAAACAAACCTAAAATGGTGTTTATGCAAAGAAGCCGCGGCTATGAATGGCGGAACGCGCTCACAATAGAGGACATTGAAAGCGCGGTTGCATGGATACGGGAATGCGGGTTTGACGGGTGTATTTTTCTCGATAACTGTTACGGTGAATTTATTTCCGAAAAAGAACCTACGCAAGTCGGCGTCAGCCTGATTGCGGGCTCAGCAATCAAAAATATCGGCGGAGGCATCGCTCCTACGGGCGGATACATTGCTGGGGAGGAAAAATACGTAAAACTCGTTCAGAACCGTCTGACCGCGCCGTCCATCGGCGGAGAGGTCGGCTCTTATGCTTTCACTTATCAGTATTTTTATCAGGGAATGTTCCTCGCGCCGCATACCGTTAAAGAGGCGCTTAAAGGTTCGCTTTTGACGGGAAAAGTGCTTGAAAGCCTGGGCTACGAAACGTCGCCCGCCATAAATGAAAACGCAGGGGATATTATCCGCGCGATCAAATTCAATACCGAGCGGGAACTCGTGGCGTTTATCAATAATATACAGAAAAATTCACCCGTGGATTCCTATGTGGAAGTTTTGCCTTGGGATATGCCCGGCTATGAAGATCAGGTCATCATGGCAGCAGGGTGTTTTGTGCAGGGGGCGTCCATCGAACTTTCCGCCGACGCGCCTATAAAAAAGCCGTATATCGCTTATATGCAAGGCGGGCTGACCTACGAGCATGTGAAAATTGCATTAAAAAATCTTTCCTTGTAAGAGGCTGTACGATGCTGAATAGACCAGTTAATCAAAAAATTTTGACAAAATGGAAAAACCTTACAAAAGAGTTCGGCTGCACGCTGAAACCCAACAGAAAATCCGGCAAAGAACTGCTTACTTATCTTCAAAATAAATATCCGCTGGAAAAAGCTCCCGACGAGTTGTCGGATATTGTCGTTTTCAACATTGTTGAAAATAAAGTGTTCAGCGAAAAACTGCCAAGCGGCAAGGCGCCAGAGCCTCAGGTGTTTTTTATAAAAAACGAAGGCGCGGGAAAAATTCTTTACGAGCGCAACGGCATACGCAAAAAAGTATTCGCGAAATGTAAAAGAATATTCGTAGGAATCGACCTTGTGACGGGATATTTTACAGTCGAGAACAGTTCATCGCTTTGGGACGAATTATTTATTTTCCGCGGGCTTGATGAATACGACCTTAAAAATTTTGTCATCGTCGGGCAATATTTGGAATTAAGCGGCAAATTTGATTCAGACGCGAATCAATCGGTTTAATGACGATAAAAAATACAATATGTTTTTCGCCTGACTTTTTATAAAAAAGAATTTAACAAAAAAACGCTTAAAGCAACTAAAAAAGAGAGAAGGTGAATGATATGCACTCCAAAAGTTAGACACTTTTGGAGGTGCATATTTTTATGAGAAAAAAGGGAACAAAGAACAAAAATTATAGCGCAGAGTTCAAAATAT
>CASETU010000041.1 GCA_949290895.1 uncultured Bacillota bacterium | reverse complement strand
TTCGCCGTCCTTTTCCGTTACCCAGTTTTCAAATACGAAGTTATAATCCGCCGTGGAGTCTTTCGCCGCCTCGGGCGCGTTTACCGCAGCGTCGCCGTAACGGGTAATTTTTTCCGTGCCAAGCACCGTCGTGCCATCTTCGTCGTAATACGTAACGGTATAATCCGCCGTCAAATACGTATCCAAGGATACTTTTTGATCTTCCGTGGTATCGGGATCGTTATATGCCATCCAAGCGACCCAAGCGATAGACGCAGATTTTACTTCGGAATAGATTTCCGTGCCGTTGTTCAATTTGATATACGCAACGCTGGTGATGTCGCGATTATACGACGCCGCGGGAATGCCCCACATATACGCCGTAACGTTATAATTTTCTCCGTTGACTTTCCAGTCTTCCGCCGAAAGATCGCGTTTCGCCACGTCCGCCGTGTCAAATTTCAACCCGCCTTCAGGCACAAGTTCCGTCGGCATAAACAAAATGCTCGCCTGTGCAACGTTCGCAAATCCTTCACCCAGCACTTCGTCGGCTTTCGCCTTATCCACCGCAAAAGTAAACCTTATTCCGTCGCCCGTAGCGTCCGATTCTCCTGCCTTGTAACGAATTGACGCCCCTACGCTGGTAATATTCAATTCAGTCGCCGCATCCGCATTTTTTATCCCGAAGGCAAAAACCGACGCCAGTATCGCGCAAAATGCAAAAAACACCGTTGCCAATACATACTTTTTCTTTGCAATCATAATTTTCCCCTCCCGCTTTACTGCAAAAACTCGTTCCAATCGTCATTCCATTTCACGCCTTCGGTTGCCGAAGAGCAAATGACGTCACATCCGAACGAAAATCTCTCGATTTTCGGTTCCGCATACTTCTTTTTCTCTTTCATATTTTCCTCCTGATTTTAAAAATTTTTATTTTTTCCGTGCGCCGTTTTGTGGCGCACGGAAGTACCCTAAAACTCACTACATTGCATTAATCCTCTGCGTAAAACTCTTCGTTTGATTATCACCGTAATTAAACGTATACATTACGATATATTCACCTGCTTTATCCGCCATAAAAGTATTGTCTTTCAAAGAAACGGAAGTCGCATTGTAAATTACACGTATCGTCGGCAAAATTTCTTCACCGAGATAATTCGCCTTTACGGAAGATAAATCGACGGTGTCACCGACTTTTACCGTTTTATCGGCGGGAAGAGAAAAATTCAGTCCGTTCGGATCCGTAATCACGTAAACTAACTCAAACGTGTTTTCCTTGTAATCATTAGAACCGACGGTGACCGTAACGGTATACGTTCCCGCTTCGGTGAACTTGCCGCCTTCCAGCGTTACTTCCTTGCCGTCGCGCGTGACGGAAACGATGGTCGCCGTCAAATCGGCAAAACGCGTCTTTATGCTCTCTTCCAGATCGAATCCGATTTCCGCGTTTACGTCCGCTTTGACGAGAGTAAGGTTATCCAGGAACAATTCGTATTCATAGCACCCCGTTTGCACGGTGGTGTTGATGCGGAATACGAATTTTCCGTCTTCTTTGAACGTGGCTACGGCTTCGGCGGATATCTCTATACCCTTCGCCCATTTTCCGGCGCCGCAATGTCCTATCTTGTATTCATACACGGGCTTTGCGGTATCGTATTTTCCGTCTGCACGGTATTCGTAAAATTCCAGTACCCAGTTGCTGTTAAACAGCTTGGGCATACGTTCTTCGTCCCATTTATCGAACGGCTCGCTCCACTTGTATCCCCACGCGTCCAGCGTTGCGGTGTCGCCTTCTTCGGCGAAATCGAACACACTCGTTTCGTATTCGTAATAAATATCGTTGGAATCGGGGTCGTTATGCACGCAGAGCACATATTCGGTACGCGCGTTGCCGCCGCTGTATTTTCCGTAAAAATGCGGTTTCGCGCCCGACGGGGAAACGGCTTTTGCCGCGGAAGTTTCCACTTTTGTTTCAAACCCGCTCGCCAGCGTTTTGTCTGTAGGTTTTTTCGAGAAATCTTCCTTACCGACCGTATCGCGGTTATCGGGTATTTCAAAACGGAAGTTATCGAAATAGAACGTCTTTGCGGGATCGGCAAACTTTGTGACGAGCAGTCTGAGTTCTTTTATGCCCGTATCTACGGGATTGCCTTCCGCATCGTAAAATTTGTTCCACGTACTCGCGGGAATGCGCACTTGCGTCCATTCGCCCGGCGTAGGCGTAACATAATATATTCCGCCCGCTACGGTTTGCGTTTTTCCGTTCTCGTCGACCGTCGGCTTATAACTGAACTGCACCTGGAACTGGAGATAACCCGATTCCGCGGGAGTATAGACATCGAATACGATGAACGCTTCCTCATCTGCATAAGCCTTGAAATCGATGGTTTCGAGGAACCCTTGGGTAAACGACCAGTACGGCCAGCCGTCGTCCAGCGGGAGCGTGCCCGTAGGATACGTCGCTTTCAGGCTGCTGCCGCTCGTGGCATACGCGGGATCGGTGTTGATCTCCGTCGTGGGCAAACACCCCGTCGCCGGTCCGATCGCGCCCGAGAAAACGATATACTGCTGATATTCTTTATCGAAAGAGCAGATCTCGTCGCCGTCGCGTTCCATTTCGTAAGGCGGCTGCGCGCTTTCGTGGAAATTCAGTTTCAGGTTATCCATGTAAAACACATAGGGATCGCCTTCAAATTCCTCGACTGCGGGGAAGTAGATCTGCACCTGCGTCGCCTTGCTCATATCGGTTGTCAGCTGCATGGCGCGGACGTTGACGTCCACGGTGCAGTTCGCCGTCTTGCCGGGTTCCACCGTAACTTGCGTCATGTTGGTGGTGCGCCCGTCCGAAGTGAAGTTGACGGAAAGCGTTTGCGCTTCCTCGTTCATGTTGAAAATATCGAAGCTGACACTCTTTATTTTTGAAAAATCGTAAACGCCCGTAGAGGAAATATCGGCAAGCCTGATGCACATGGACGGATCCGACAAAGAAGGATTATAAGTTCCGATAGATTCGATTTTCAAAGAATGCGTATCCTTAGTTACGTACTGCGCGTCGGAGTTGAGCGAAACCCTGCCGAATGCGCTCGCAAAGGAAAAACATTCGTAAATTTCGTCGAGCGATTCAAAGCTCCATTCCGTCGCGTCGGTGAAATCGATATTCGTTTCCTTTTCCGCTTCGTCTGGCTTTTTCGGCAAACATGCGAATGCGAAACAAGTTATCGCCACCACCAGACACGAAAATAATATTTTTATCATCGATGCATATTTATTTCTTTTCATGGCGCCCTCCTTATTTCACCGTCGCAAGGGACACGAACCGCACGGTCGCTCCGCCGGCTTCGGCAAAATTGAATACCAGGTTAGATGCGCTTTTCAGCTTGCTCCAGGGAACGTCGCCAATACGGTTGAGCCTGATTTCGTTGTATCCTTCGTGGAGATACACGGTATCGAGCGAAGCCTGCAGATTGCTGCCCGCAAGCAGAATATCCGCTTTCTTTTTCGCTCCGCCGCCGAGTTCGGCATAGACGCCGATCACCAGCGTTTTGGTATCTTTATCGATACCGAAGGAAGAAACGTTCATGTATATTCTCTGGTCGGTGGAACCGAGAACGATCTTCGCAACGCTTGTACCCTCGTAATCTTCTTTCGTGATGGAAGCGTTTTCGTTTTCCTGATATTGTCCGTTAAGCACGGTATAAAGCGTTTCATCGGAAAGCGCGTTCGCCTGCGCCGTGCCGTTGAGCAAATCGATCTTCGCATCGCCTGCGGCAATGACGAAGTTATTGTAAGAACCGCTGATGACCGCTTTGTTTCCGTTAAACGTGATCTTCTCGCCGTTCAGCGTAACCTGCGTATCGGCGGGAGCATAAACGACGGCGGAAACTTTTCCCTGCGCGTCCACGTTGAAATCGGAAATCGCAACATCCTGCTCGGCAAGCAGCAACAGCTGCGCGAGACGTATCTTCGCGTTTTCGATGTCCGCGCTCGAGCAATAGACTTTTGCAGAAGAATAAAGTTCGGAATAAATTTGTTCGAGCACGCCGTCGGCGCTGATATTCGCGCCGTACTGTTCGGAGAACGCCGCATAACGGTTTTCTAAATCGTAAAGCGCTTCGTAATCCTCCATGCCGTCGCGTATGGTGTAGAGTCTGAGGCTGGGAACGGGTTCATCGAGTCCGAAAACCAGACCGGGATAGAAATAGAACCCGTCGCCGTAAGCGTCCTGCCAGCGATGTATGTTGTCGTAAAGCTCTCTTCCGTAAAGAACCTTTCTGTTTTCATGCGCGACGAGATTGAAAATGGTTTCCCACATCAAAAATCCGCCGACTTCAAAGTCCTTTGCCATCCAACTCATCACGCGGGAGGAAATGCCGTTATCGTCGATATGATGGGTAGGATAGGGAATTTTCGGCAACGTACAGGTATACCACCAATAGTCCTTGCCGTTGTTTCTCAAATCCTTGAGGTCTTCCACTTCCGCGGAAGTGTCCAGATAATCCGCCGTCGGGCAATAACAGCCGACGTCGGGAAGGTGCTCGGTATAACGCCCCGTTACGACGTTCTGCAAGTCGGAAAGCGATGCGATAAGTTCTTCGCTTGCTCCTTTCTCCTGCGCATACTGCACGGCTTGAGCGAGCGTTTTGTCGTATTGACGGCAAACGTAATTGCAAAGGTCGAATTTTCCGCTTACGTCGGGCTCGTCGATGATATCGCCCATGTAGATGTAAGCTTTTTCAAAGAGGTCCACGCCCGTTTCCATGGATTTGTCCACGTACTTTTTCAAAGAATCGAGGAACTTATCCTGGTCGAGCACGTTCGCGCCCCATTGATCGCTGTATTTGCCGTACGTCCAAATGCAGTACGCGGAACGCGCGGGGTTCTGCGCCGCTTCCACCGCGTCTTCGACCTGCGACACGATACTTTGCTCATACGTGACGTTATTGACGGTATAAGCGTTGATCTGCGCGGGCGAAATACGGAATTTAAGCATGGCGTTTATATATTTATCGTACATTTCGGGCGAGTTATCGAGTTCCGCCTGAATGAGGTAACCTCTCTGCAGCTGAAAAGAAGTCTTCAAGCTGACGGTATCGGGCATGGTGTAGTCGAGCACGGTGATCGTCGCGGGAACGACGGTTTCGGAAACGCCGTTCAAGATTACCTTGAAAGAACCGCTGTAAACGCCGGCTTCCTGTTCCTTCGGGATTTTCACCGTAATGTATATTCCCTGATTTTCTCCCGCGGCGATGGTATCCAAACCGTATTCCTGCGCGGTTTTGAGCGGCAGGAGAGCGTCGGGATACATACCGGGCACCATCGTGGAATTATAATCGAAAATACTCGCGACTTCGTGATAATATTCATAGCGCACGTCGAACGCTTCTGCGGGAATGCTCTTCCCCGAAGAAGAAACGAAGGAACTTACCGTAACGTCGAATTCCGTAACGTTCTTTTCGGGGCAAATGATAAGCTGACGGCTTTCGTATTCGTTTTTGAAGGCAACGAAGTCCGCGCTTTCCATATAAGCGCTTTCCGCCGCAGCCTTTGCGTCGGTATTTTTTCCGTAGGACTGAAGCACTTTGTCGGTACCGTACACTACGTTTACCTGCGCGTCGACCGCTTTCCTTTTATCGGCGGAATTTTTACATCCCGCCGAGCTGAAAGCCATTACGGCGCACAACAGAAAAGTCAATATTTTTTTCATCTGCTTTTCTCCTTAAAGGATAAGACCTGCGTCTTTCATGATCTTTTCGAGTTTGGATTGGTTGTATTGCGTGGTCTTGAGATAATTGACGTATTGATTTGCCGTCATTATGGTAGAACTGTCCGCAGAACCGAATCTGATGGCGATGTTACTGTAAATGGGCGTAAGTTCCCCTACGAAACTCGTCTTATATTTCTTTTCCGCGGGAATGATCGTGGAATTATCGATGATCTCCTGCTTTTTCTTTGCAAAATTCGACATCGAGGAATAGCCTTCCCAGTTTTCGTAATCGAATTTATAAGGAGGCGTGGAACCGCTGGTGTTTTCCGCATAGATCTTCAGCCCCTCGTCGCTCGCCATGAAGATGAGGAATTCTTTTGCAGCTTCTTTACCCGTTGCATAAGAGGGAATGGCGCAGGAGTGCCTGGTGCCGTAACTGCTTTGCACTTTACGCGATTCCGCCACGATCGCCGCGTCTGCTTTCACGTCCTCTTCCGTTCCGTAAGTCGGCAACGCCGCGCCTTCTACGCCGTCGACATAATCGACGAGGGCGCGCAGGTTATCGTCATATTCCTTGAATTTCGTTTCGGTGAGAAGTTTCTTTTCACGCGCTTCGGTATACGAGGCGTCTAAGCTCCAGTAGGAAAGCTTATCGGAAAGCGCACTGATAATGGGCATCTGCATGGGCAGAATATTCCCGATATCCATGCCTTCGGCCATTTCCGAATTCATTTCGTTTTCCAGCCAGTCGCCGTTGGGCATCATCGCCGCCTTACCGTCGAAGAAATCGATCTGCGCGGCGGTAGCTTCCATGTATTCCGACTCCGCTATTGCGTAACCGTTACTCGGAGCGATAAGCTGCTGTACGGTGTAAAGCGCTTCGTAAATGCCTTCCTGATCGAATATCTGCATCGCAAGGTTCGGGTCGGAGGGCATGTTGTCGCCGAGACGGCAGTTGAAGAAGTTTTCGCGGCCGTTGATGCCTTCGTACTGCACCCACCAGGTATTGAACAATTCGTCCCAGTATCTCGAGGTAGCGGAATAGACCAAAGCCTTGACGCCTTTACCTTTCAGCGTATTGCAGTATTCCAAAAGCTCGTTCGTCGTCCTCGGTTCATGGTCGAGTCCGTTGGTATCGAAGATATCTTTGTTGTAGCACATCGTTAAAACGCCCGTCGCCCACGGCATGGAATAATAGTGTCCGCCGAGCGCGTAGCTTTCGTCCACATAGAAATATTCGCGCCAGTCGTCGCGCATTTTTTCGCCGACCGTCGTCGTGCCGTTGTCGATTTCAGCCTCGTATACGCTGTCGAGCGGCTCAAGAGCGCATTCGTAACCCGAAGCGACCTTCGAGCCCAAGTCGATATATTTATCCCACACCGTATCGCTGACGATGAAAAGGTCGGTCGTCATGCTCGACCCCGCGCGGATCATCGTATCGGTGTTATCCTGCGCGCCCATGGCACTGATTTCGACGTTATAGCCGGTCTTATCTTCGAACACCGGCTCCATGGCTTTGAGCCAAGCGGTGCCGTAGCCGCCTTCGAATACGTAAATTTCTATCGTGTTGCTGGAATTATCGACCCGTTTTTTACAGCCCGTTGCGCTGAATAACAGCAACGCCCCCAGCAAAATACATAAAACTTTTTTCATACCTGCCTCCTTTTATTTAATCTTCTTTCTCCTTGAGGGCTATCAGCACGCTGTCGCCCGGAGAAAGCCAGATGTTTTTATTGCAATGCCTGAAAGGCTCTTTGAATGCGATCTTGAAAAAGCTGTTTTCCGAAAAACAAGTGTTTCCGAAAAAATAATAGAGCGTGCCGTTTTCCTTGTGGCGGAAACGGGACACCACCGCAGGCGTGCGGTAAGTATTTTCAAACCGCTCGATATTTTCGTCGGCGCCGTCGTAATAAAAATACGTGCCGCCGAAGTTTTCCGCATAGTGAAATACCCGTTCGAGTTCGAGTTTGGGGAAAATATCCCCGTACTTGCGGGCGAGTTCGCGGTTCAGCTGCCTGATGCGCTGATAGCTTTCGCTCTTTTCCCCATAATAATTGACGGGGTACATTTCCCAGTTGTCTTCCCTGAGTTCGATTTCGTAAAGACAAAACCACTGAATGCCCGTCATGCCGTGCGCGAGGGCGGTCATCGCCTGCCAGCGCATGTCGTGCATATCGGGGATACGGTAGTTCCAGTGCCCCATACACAGCGCGGAGCACCAACAGGGAATGCCGTTCTTCTTTGCCACCTCGTGAAAAAGATTGAGGTTTCTGAAATACATATCGAGTCCGCTCTGCTTTTCGCGGATATTCATG
This sequence comes from uncultured Bacillota bacterium, assembly GCA_949290895.1. Taxonomy (GTDB): domain Bacteria; phylum Bacillota; class Clostridia; order Christensenellales; family Borkfalkiaceae; genus UMGS775. The sequence goes on along the minus strand of CASETU010000041.1, from coordinate 4,192 downwards.
CAGCCGTAACAATCGAAAGCGAGATACTGCAATCCCGTTTCCTTGACGAACGCGTCGAGAAGGTCGGCGTAGTCTTCGCCGCGCACCCCCATCAGTTCCTTATAATCGTCCCCCAGCCACTGCGGGAAGAAATTGACGAACGCGGGAATCGGGGAAAGCTCTTCGACGATCTTGACCGCTTTTTTCGCGGCATCCCAGTTTTTTTTCGTCGGCTCGTCGCCTACGAAAAAGGCAAACGCCGCGGGGTGAGAACCGAACTCCTCCGCCGCTTGTTTGACCAGACGGCGGAATTCCTCTTCTCCTTTTTTCTGCAACGTGCGCCAGTGTACGCGATGGTCCGTGAGCAGCAATTTCACGCCGCGCTTTGCGCAGCCGTCCAAAAGGCGGAGCATCTGTTCGGGCTTATGCCGTTCGGGCATATATTCGAAAGACGCCGCCACGTTGACGAAAAGATCGCCCCACATTTCGGCGCTCTCTTCTTCGTCGTATTTTCCGAAAGGCTGATAGTTCCAAAAACCCAGCGCAAGTTTATCCATAAATTTCTCCTTTAACCTTTCAGTCCGCCGATGTTCATACTCATCATGATCTTCTTCTGGAAAAATCCGTAAAGCAGAAGGCTCGGGATAGCCGTCAGAATCAGTCCTGCGTAAAACACGGGGTAGTCCATCATCTGCGAAGTCGTTTTCGCGCGGTATTCATACAAACCGAAAGCGATGGACGGATATGCGGGCAGATAAAGCATGGATGTGTTGGCGTTGTTCCATGCGGTGATGAATCCTAAAAGGAACATGATGCCCATGATGGGAAGCGCCTGCGGCATCATGATGCGCCAAAGCACTTTCCAATCCCCCGCGCCGTCGATGAACGCAGCCTCGCCGTATTCCCAGCTGACCGAACGCCAGAACCCGCATAGCACGATGAACCACGTACCGAGTCCGCCCGTCCACGAGATAAAATACCACGGCGAGTCCCTGAGCCCCATATCGGAAATCAATTTATACGTCGCAGGGAGCGACCCGGGAAGGGAAAGGGTGAGCAATACGATGGCGATAAAGTAAATGACCTTTCTGCCGGGGAATTTGTAACGCGCATAAGCATAAGCCGTAACGGTGGTGATGATTATGGACGGAATCGTTTCAAAAAACGCCTGCCACAAACTGTTCCACACCATACCGAAATACCCCGTATCGTTGACGACGAGCACCTGGAACACCTTCAGGTAATTTTCAAAATGCAAGCCGTTCGTCGGAAGCCGCCAGGTATTTCCCCTGCCGTATTCCAACGGGGTTTTCAACGTATTGAGCAACGTGACGCCGAACGCAAAGAAAAACGTCAGCGCATAGAGCGTAAGGATAACGAACATTATGGCGAAGACCACACGTTCGGTTTTAGTACGTTTTACTCTCGAACTCATCAGTAAGACACCTCCGGAGAAAGTTTGCCCGAAAGCCATTTGACGAAGAACACCAGCGGCAGCGATACCGCCGTCATCAAAATACCCAGCGCGGAACTCGTCCCGTAACCGCTGCCCGTGTAGACCTGTTTCCATATCCAGAAGGAAAGGGTCGTGGTTCCGTATTCGCCGTACGTCAGATAGAGCGTTGCGCCGCCTGCGCCCAAAATACCCGAAATACCGATAATATAGAGGGTGGAAAGGGTGCCGCTGATCATCGGAAGCGTAATGTAAATAAATTCTTTGAAAGGCGTGATGCCGTCGAGCGACGCGACTTCAAAAAGGTCCTTCGGAATACGCGCCATCGCGCCCGAAGACCACAAGAACACCGAATTGACGCCCACCCACAAGCTGTAGCCGACGCTGACCCACATCGCGTATTGCGTGCGGTGGAAAAAGGAAATTTTCTCATCGAGCCAGCCCCAGTTGTACAAAAGTTCCACGACGGGTCCCTCGTAGCCGAGAATGTTCATGTACATGGAAACCATGATGATGCTGGCGAACATATTCGGCATATACAGCACGAAACGGAAAAAAGGCCCGCAGAATATCTTTTTATAGATAAAATAAGCGAGTACAACGTTAAAGGTCTGCGTGATAAAATAACTGACGGAAAAATAAATGAGCGTATTCCGCAGCGCGATGCGGAACGTACCGGCGGAATTTTGGAAAAGGTCTTTCAAAACCCAGGTGTAATTCCCCGTCGTCCAGTCCCCGTTCGTATCCTGGAAAGAAAGTAAAATCGAATTGAAATTCGGCACTATCCAGAAAATGATAAAATTCAGTACTGCGGGAATGATCAAAAGCAACGGAAACCACGCCATACCGCCGCGCAGTCCGTTTTCCATATACACTCCCGTTTTATGTTTTTTATTCAGCATTTTTTATCCCTCTGCCGTTAATGGTGATTCTCGTTTGTTTTCGACAAACGAGAATTTTTTAACAAAAAATTGTGTGAAAGATTTTTCGGCGCGGGTTGTTTTTTCCGCCCGCGTCTTACGATTTCATTTTAACAAACATGCATTTTCATTTCAATATGAAAATCAAAATGTTTTGTATATCAAACGCAAATTGATATGCAAAAATGATTTACCTTGCCACACCTGACCGAAAGCGCGTTCCGACGGTGAGAATGTTGCAAAAAACAATGTGCGGCGCAAAGCCGTTTTAGACAAACCGAAAACGAAATAACCCGCTATAGAGCCATTTTCAACATAATTATAACACACCGATTTTTCTTATGGAATAGAGAAAAGTAACGTAAACCTATAAAATAATCACCTGTTTTGCAAATACAATTTTTTGCGTTTTTTCGATTTTCTGTTTACAAGTTAAAATTTATCTGATATAATTCATTACACAAAAATGAACCTGTAAAGGTGGAAAAATGTATCTGAATCGCAATGAATTTGAAAAAAACGAAAACACGAAATACGCAAATCTGGATACCGCGTCCTGCGTGGACATCATCGTCAGTCAATACGGATTCGAAAAAACGAACAAAAACAAGGAAATTGTCACCACGAAAAATTCGTCGTTATTCCGCCTGCATTTTATCATGAAGGGAGAACTTTACCTGACTTTCGGAAAAAATCAAATCACGCTGGGCAAAAACTCCTTTTTCCTGCTGATGCCCCAAACGGATATGACTTTCCGCCCGAATCCGCGCAACCCGGGACAGCATTACTGGGTGTCGTTTCAAGGCAGCCTTGCTTCGGAAATGATTCAGATGACAGGGCTTACCGAAAACAAACCATACGGCACTTTGGATAAAAGAATGACTACAAAAACTTTCAACGCGATTTATCACGCATTGTTTTGCAGGGAAATGGGCAACAACCATATTTTTTCCTTTTATGAAACATTTTATTACCTGACAAACGTCGTATATCTATCCGTTCAACAGGAAAAGACGCCGAAAGAGAACTTGCACAAATCCCACGGGCATATCAACAACGCTTTGGAATACATCAACAAATATTACACCAACCCGGACCTGTCCATCGTGGAAGTAGCGCAAAAACTCGGCTTGCACGAGCATTATCTTTCCAGAATTTTCAAAAAGGAAACTTCTACCACCTTTGTGCAGTACCTGACGCAAAAGCGCATCGACGCCGCCATAAAGCTGATGGCGGAAGGCATGAAATCGGTGAGCGACATCGCCTATTCGGTAGGTTTTAAAGAACCGTTTTATTTTTCTTCCGTATTTAAAAAATATCACCTCGTCTCCCCTTCCGAACACATCAAGAATTTAGCCGCAAAAACGAAAACGGAAAATTAGACTTGAAGCGGGAGAGTGAATTTTAAAGCCCTTCGATTTTGCGTGGAAATGAGGTAAAAATGCTTGAAAATCGCTCATTTTTGAGCTTTTCAAAAAAACGTTTACCAAACGTTTACCAATTACAAAATTAAGCAATCAGGAGAGCATTTCCACGCACTTACGCCCGATTTAAAATCAGCCCGCCGAGCAATTTATCATTGCTCGGCGGGCTGATTATTATTTATTCGTCATCATCTTCACCTGTTGTCTTTACTTCGAGAGCGGGCTTATCGGTGGCGTTCAGCGACGATATTACCGACTGCCCCAGCTGCGATTCTATGTCCTCGCGGGCATTTTTTGCGACTCGCCCGCCGCGGCGCGCGACCGATTTGTTCTGCGTAAACGTTTTGGGCTGTTCCTGTTTGGAAATTGCCGTAGTCGTGACCTCGGCAAGCATATTCAGGACGAGCTCGATATTC
>CASETU010000040.1 GCA_949290895.1 uncultured Bacillota bacterium | reverse complement strand
TTGCAAACGGCCGCCGCAAGCGGTCTTTTTTTCGGACCTCTCCAAAATTTTCGGGAGGTTTTTTATTATGGAAAAAACTGAAACAGCTGCATGGAAAAGGATATTCTTTTCCGAACTGATCCTCTCTAAGTCCGCGGGACAGAGGGTCGCCTACGTCGCGGTGATCGCCGCGCTGTCCGTCGTCACGAACATGTTTTTGGAGTTCAAGTTCTTCGACGTGCAGTTCTCCATCACCATTCTCGTTTCCGCGCTGGCGGGGGTATTGCTGGGACCTTTGAGCGGGTTCGCCGCGTGTTATATCGGCGATTTCGCAGGGTACGTATATAATTCATGGGGATATATCTATATGCCATGGGTGGGGTTGTCCACGGGTATGCTCGCGCTTTTGGCGGGATTTATCATGCATCTGCCCCTTCGCTTTAAGGGCGGGGTGTACGTAAAACTCGCCATCGTGTGCGTCGTTTCCTTTCTCGTCTGCACCGTCGGTATCAACAGCACGGGATTTTACTTTTACAACCGCGCGATGGGGTTTTCTTCCGCCGTCGTCGACTACGTTTCCGAACGGTTCGGCACGGGGGTGAGCTATTTCGGTTACGTCGCATACCGCTTGTTTTTCAAAGGGCAGATTTGGAACAACTTATTCAATTATGCGCTGCTCTTCGCACTCGTGCCCGTGTTGAACGCGGTGAAACCGCTTAAAATCAATATAGAATGAATTATCTTTTGGCGGCGGAACGCTTGCCGAATTTTTGAAAGAGCGAAAGATTTTTCAGCTTTGAAAGGTCGATGAGTCCGAATACCGCGTATAAAAGCGCGTTGAAAGCGACGGTGACGCCGCCGATGAGTATTAAAGTAAGCAAATTTCCCAAATAGTCTACGAGTAGATTTTCGAGCAGGAATCCCACTGCCGAAGAGGGAATCAGAAACGCTATGCCGAGTAAAACGAATTTCAGATAATTCGGTTTTACTCGGCTTATTTTATTGATAAGGCGGAGATTGAGAACGGAAGTCAGCCCGAACACCACGGCAAAGCCGACCACCAGCGAATAAATGCCGATGTATTTCGGCAAAAACCACACGCAAGCCAGCATGATTGCCGCGCTTAACACGTAGTAAAGAAGCGTTTTGCGCTCCAGACCCATGGAATTGAGTATGGAAGTGGATAGTCCCGAAACGCCCATGAAAAGCATTAAAAACGCGGAATGTGCTAAGTATACGCCGCTTTGCGCGTCGCGGTAGATGAGCGTTCCGATCTCTTCGCCCAGCACGAGATACAGGGGAATGAACAAACAAGAGGTGAATACGCTCAGTTTGACGGCCTTTTCGATATTCGCTTTCAAGGAAACGGCGTCTTTTTTGTAATAGTTTTCCGAAATTTCCGGAATGAGTACCAGCACGAAAGAGCCGAGTATGGTGGAGGGTACGAACAAAAGCGGTACAGCCATGCCGAAGGCGCTGCCGAATAAGGAGACGGCCTCGCTGTTCGTCAGTCCCGCGGCGACGAGCCTGAGGGGCAGAATGATGGACACGAGGGAGTTGATGACGGAATTTGCCGTGCGCATCGCGGTGATGGGCAGAACCGAGCCGAAAAGCGGTACGAATTCCTTTTTGGGGTTGGCGAACCTTCCTCCGCGCAGGAAGAACATCAGCATGCCCGCGGCGAAGGAGAATATGTATGACCCCAGCACGGCAATAGCCGCGCGTTTCGCGCCTTCGAATACGTCGGTCGCGCCGGTGATGAGGATTACTCCGAGTAAGATCATCACCACTTCTTCCAAAAGCTCGATGACGCTGTAGGGCAAAAAGTCTTTGTTTCCCCAGAACACGCCCCGCAGCACCGAGTAAACGCAGTTGAACGTCAGCGCGGGCAGGACGATGAGAAAAATCGCCATGCAGCGTTCGTCGGTGAACAGAAAGCCGAACGCGCCGTGACCGAACAGGAAAGTCAGCATGAGCGGCAGGCTGATGATCACGGCGAGCAAAATGCCCGCGGTGATCACGCTTCTTTCCTTTTTCGGCTGGTTGAGCGCTTTATATTTCGTCATCAGGCGGGAAATCGTTACGGGAATTCCCGAACAGGATATCGTAAGGAGTACGGCAAAGACCGAAAGCGCGATATGATAAATGCCCACGCCTTCCGAACCGACGGTGCGGGATAGAAATATCCTGTATATGAAGCCCAGGCATTTTTCGGCAATCGAAAAAACGGTGACGATCGCCGCGGTCTTGTAAAGTTTTCTGATAATATCACCGCCTTGCAGAATTTCATTATTTCGTCAGTTTAATGTATTCTCCTTGTCCCGAAAATATACAATGCGGGCGAAAAAAGAACGGCGTTTCCCGTTTGCAAAGAAAGGTGCAAACGAAAAAACGTTGCTTTGCGGCGCGGCGTCGCCGCGCCGCAGAATAAAAAACGCCGTGCAAAGCATGGCGGAAATACGCATAAAAACGGCGCTGGCGAAATATTTTTAAATTATGAACGGTTTTATCGTAAGGGCGGCGGAAGGGGACAGCGTTTTAAGTCTTTGCCGTAAATTTTCCGTTTCGGCGGAGCGGTTGATCCGCGAAAATCTTCTCACGAGCGAACTGACGGCGGGCGCGCTCGTTTACATACCGCAAAAATCTCGGTATGTGCACATTGCCGAAGCGGGGGAAAGTTATCAAAGTATCGCCGCAAAGTATAAAAAAAGCGAAGAGGAGTTAAAAAAACTGAGCGGCGCGGAGTATATTTTCTATTCTTTTCCCGTTGTAATAGAAGATTGAGTGTACAAACTGCACAAATCCCTTGTGAAAAATGTCGAAATTTGTTTTTTAGGCAAAAAATATTGAAATAAAATTGAATGTAACGAAAAAATATGATAAAATATAAACCGTAAGAGGCGGGATTTGCGCAGGCAAAAATCGCATTTTTGTTTTTAAAGGGAACAAAAAAGCTCCCCGCAAAATAAAAATGTTTTTTTGCACGCGTGAGCTCCGCGAAAAAATCGGAGGTTTATATGTCTAAATTTGGTGCATTTCTGGACAAGAAGTTTCAGTTGACCGAAAAGGGCACGGACGTCAGGACGGAAATAACCGCCGGTCTCGTCACCTTCATGACGATGGTTTACATTTTGATGGTAAACGCGGGCATGTTCGGTGATTTGGGCGAAGGTTATTTCGGTGCGGTTTATATCGCGACCGCTATTTCCGCGGTAGTCGGTACTCTTCTCATCGGTCTTATGGCGAAGTTGCCGCTCGCGCAGGCTTCGGGCATGGGGCTCAATGCGTTCTTCGTTTACACCGTGTGCTTCGGAATGGACTTCACTTACGCGAATGCGTTGTTGTTCGTTCTCATCGACGGCGTGGTGTTTATCCTGTTTACCGTAACGGGTTTGAGAAGGGTGATTTTCAATGCCATTCCGGACGCGGTCAAAGTCGCTATTCCCGCAGGTATCGGTCTGTTCATCGCGTTCCTCGGCTTGCAGAACGCGGGAATCGTCGTGAACGACGATTCGACGCTTTTGAAGCTCGTTTCCATGAACTTTATCGGTACGGCTACCTGGGCGGGATTCATGCCGATTTTGGTTACGCTTGCCGCGCTTATCGGCACGGTCGTAATGTCCAAGCTCAACATCAAGGGCGCGATTTTGTGGGCGCTCCTCGGCGGTGCGGTGCTCTATTATCTTTTGGGACTTACCGTAAGCGGTTTCTATAATCCCGATGCCATTACCCTCATTAAAGATGAGGCGGGCGCTATCACGGGTTATACGTCCAACTACTTCCTCGGCTATGCCGCGGTTACCGACGCGAACGGCGTGATCACGGGTTATGTGGCAAACACCCTCAACTGGAATCCGCTGTCTGCGTTCGAACAGTTCGGCAATCTCGCCGTCGGCAAAGTGTTTACGGAAGGGTTTAACTTCTCCGTATTCTTGGAAAACAACAGCGTTGCTTCGCTGGTTCTGCTTCTGCTCACCACGTCGCTCGCTTTCTGTATGGTCGATATGTTCGATACGCTCGGCACGCTGTACGGCGCTTGCGCGAGAGGCAATCTGTTCGATGAAAACGGCGAAGTTCCCAACATCAACCAGGCTATGCTCGCGGACGCTGTCGCTACCTGCGTAGGCGCTATTTGCGGTACGTCCACGGTCACCACGTTCGTCGAATCGTCTGCCGGTATCGGTGAAGGCGGAAAGACGGGGCTCGTTTCCATCGTTGTGGCGATTTGCTTCTTCGTGGCGATGTTCCTTTCGCCCATTGCTCAGCTCATTCCGTCGGCTGCTACCGCCTCGGCGCTCATTTACGTCGGTGTTCTGATGATGAACTGTGTAACCAAGATCGATTGGCTCGATCCTGCCGTTGCGTTCCCCGCGTTCGTAACGATCGCCATGATGCCGTTCACCTACAACATTTCCAACGGTATCGGTTTGGGCCTTATCGTCTACGTGCTGATCAAATTGTTTACCGGTAAGGTAAAAGAAATCAACGTGACGACGGTTATTATCGGTTTGTTGTTCACGGCGATGTTCTTCCTGACGCACTGATAAATTAAAAAAGATTTTCCTATCTCGCCGTATAGCGGGAAGAGAAGTTGTTTTGGTTGGAGATTTTACGCCCTGAAGCGTTCGCTTCGGGGCGTATTTTTTTACGTTTTCGATGACTTTATGTAATTGCGTTTTTGCACGCTTTTTCGCACCTTTTTACATGCTTTTTGTCGCGGCGGGTGCAAACGGGTGCCCTTTGATCAACAAAAGTCTTCCTTTTTAAGGCGCGCGCGCAGTTTTTCGATGGCTTTCTTTTCGATGCGGGATATATAGGAGCGGGAAATTTTCAAAAAGCACGCGACTTCCCGCTGCGGATAACATCTGCCGCCTTTTAATCCGTAACGCAGACATATAACTTTATATTCGCGCGGCGTAAGGATCTGCGCCATGTCTTTTAGCAGGCGTTCCGCCTCGATCCTGCGCTCGGCGGCGGCAAAAACGCCGTCCTCGCTTTCGAAAAGCAGGTCGATGAGGGAAAGTTCGTTGCCGTCCTTATCCGTGCCGACGGCGTCGCTTAAGGAAACGTCGTTACGGTATTTTTTGTTGGATCGGAGCAGCATGAGTATTTCGTTTTCGATGCACCGCGCCGTATACGTCGCAAGGTGCGAACCCTTGTCTGGTTCGTAGGTGTTCACCGCTTTGATAAGCCCGATGCTGCCCACGGAGATGAGGTCGTCATTCTCCAACGTCCCCGCATATTTTTTAGCAATGTGCACCACCAGCCGCAAGTTGTGGTTGATGAGTTTTTCCTTTGCCGCTTCGTCGCCCTGCCTGGCGAGCAGAAGATATTTTTTCTCTTCCTCGGGGGGGAGCGGTTTGGGAAAAGAATTTTTTTCGCCGATCATGCCCGTGAAGAATACGATTTTGCCGATGATGAACCATAAAAAATCCAAAAACATTATTATTACCGCCTCGGCGCGGAATGCGCCACGGTTCAGTTTATGCAACGGGCGGCGCCGATAGAAGTGGCGGCTTGTACTCAATTTCCTGTGATTTATCCGAATAAATGCAAGAAGTCCCGATTTGCCCGTTTTAAGATTTCGGCGGGCGGTGTCGATTCTCTTTTCAAATTCGCTTAGGCGGTTGACAAAGCCGTGTACGGCGGATATAATGATAGAAAAGGAGAATTCGGTTATGGAACAGTTAAATCAATATCTTCCGCTCATCATCACGATCGCGCTTTGCGTCGTCATCGTTTTGACGGCGATCATTGCGGCGGGGTTGAATAAGCTTTTCAAAAACATCGTCAGCAACAAGTTTGCCATGGCGGATATAGAGGAAGTGAATATACATACCGGCAAAAAGACCTATGCCGTCATCGTGAGCAATAAGTCGATGAACGACGCGGGCATCACGTCCGTGGGGCTGGTGTCGGGACTTAAATATTTCGATTTTAAGGAAACGTATAAGGCGGAAAACAACGTTACGGGCGACACACTCATCGTCATGCCCAGAACGCCCGTCAAACTCGTACTATGCCCGCAGGAAGTGGAAAAGCTGGTGTTTTCCAACCTCAACCAAGGCAAATTCCTGCCCGTAAAGACGTACGTTATCGACAGTACGGGAAATATTTTCCTGCAACGCGCGAAAAATCTTCAAAAAATACTCAAGGCGCATTATAAAGCATATCTTGCGCGCGTAAAGGCTGCGAAAGCGGCGGAGGAAAAGGAAAACAAGCTGAAAGGCGATTACGCGTTTTTGCAGAGCGTGAAAAGCGGCGAAATGTCCGCTTTTAAGGATAAAATCAAAGTCGTTTTGATGAAAAAAGTGTCCGAAGAAGATATTTCCGCGGCGGAAAAAGCGAGCGAGGCGGCGAAAAGAGACGCCGAAAAGTATTCGCTGGAAAACGAAGTCGCCGCGAACGTTTCTTGCGAAAGCGAACAGGCGGAAACGGAAGTTTCGGAAAGCGCTGAAATTTTAAACGAGGCGGAAGAAAGCGCTGAAGAAATCGCTTGCACAAAATCCGAAGAAACGGCGGAATTTGCGGCTGAGGAAGAGGTTGCGGGCGATGTCGAAGAGGAAGATTTGGCGGAAGAAACGCAATCGGAGGGCGAAAACGAAGGGGAAGAGCCTGAAGAAAACGAATCGGAAGATGTGAGCGAAAGCGGCGAAACATCTGACGAAAGCGAAAAAACTTCCGAAGAGGAAGAAAAGGAGCTCGTTTTGGCGGGCGGTAAAGAAGAATAAATCGGCTTAAAAAATAGCGGTGCGCGGCGGAAAAATTCCGCCGCGCGCTTTTTCCGTTATAAAAAAGAGCACAAAATTTTCACAAAAACACTGAAACGCGAAAGCGGCGAAATTTCGTAAAAAAACGCTTGAAACGATATTTCGTTTATGCTAAAATAAGAAAAAAGCGACAAAGAGGTGCGGAAATGACATACGATTTCGAAAAAATCATCGCCCGTTTCGATCTTGCGGGCAAACTCGTCAGTTGCGAACGCTACGGGGAAGGACATATCAACGAAACTTATCTCGCCGTGGTGGAAAACGGCGGCGCGGAAAAGAAATATATTTTGCAAAAAATCAATTCCAACTTGTTCAAAGACGTGGACAAGCTGATGAACAATATTCGCTTGGTTACGGAATTCAGCCGTAAGAAAATTGCGGAACGCGGCGGCAACCCCGACAGGGAAAGTCTTTCTCTGGTCTATGCGAAGGACGGCGCGGCGTACGTTTACGACGAGGAAAGCAAAGGCTATTTCCGTATTTATAAGTTCATCACCGACGCGATCGCCTATCAGATCGTGGAAAAGCCCGAAGATTTTTATCAGAGCGCCGTGGCATTCGGCGACTTTGCAAACCTGCTGGCGCAGTTCGACGCTACGCAGCTTTACGAAGTTCTGCCCGACTTCCATAACACTGTAAAGCGTTTTAAGGACTTTGAAAATTCGCTGAAAGCCGATAAATTCGACCGCGCGAAGGACGTGCAAAAGGAAATCGACTTCGTGTTAAAGCGGAAAAATTATTGTTCTAAAATCGTCGATTTGCTGGCGAGCGGGGAAATGCCCACCAAGGTAACGCATAACGATACCAAGCTCAACAACGTCATGCTGGATGCGAAGACGGGAAAATACGTTGCGGTCATCGACCTCGATACCATTATGCCGGGCAGTATCTGCTACGATTTCGGCGACAGTATCCGTTTCGGCTGCAATACGGGTGCGGAAGACGAACCCGATTTGACGAAGGTGAATTTCGACATCAATTTGTTTGAAGCGTATACGAAAGGCTATCTCGGCGCTTTGGGCAAAAGCGTAACGAAGGTGGAAAAAGAAAACCTTGCGTTCGGCGCGATTTTGATGACGTACGAATGCGGCATGCGCTTTTTGGCGGACTATCTCGACGGCGACGTTTATTTCAGAACGCACCGCGCGGGGCAGAACGTGGACAGATGCAGAACGCAGTTCAAGCTGATAGAAGATATGGAAAAGGTGTTCGACAAAATGAACGCCATCGTCGCTAAATATTAAAAAAATACGCCGCGGAAACCGCGGCGTAAAATTTTTTAAAATTTTTTTATTTTTCAATATTCGTTTAATATTCATATAATAATATATAGGTGCAAAGCAACAAAGCCCATACATCTCCACTGAATATATATCTCCAACCACAAACGGCGAAAGGGAAACCTTTCGCCGTTTGTGTTATCGATTTTTTTCGCCGCGCGGCGGCGTGGTGAACCTTGCGGAAAAAATTTTTTAAAAATCTTTCTTTTTCAATATTCATTTAATTTTCACGCTTTATAATCGAGGTGTAAAAACAAAAGACCATAAATCTCCACTGAATATATATCTCCAACTTACAAGCGGCGGGAAGTACACTTCCCGCCGCTTGTATTTTTAGCATGCGTTTCTTTTGCAAAACGCTTTGCCGCCCGACGCCGAAATATTAGGCTGTCGGGCGGCTTGTTTTTTCGTTTGCCGTCTTTTCCTTTCAAAACGCCGCGAGCGCAGGGGAAAACGCGCAAAATATCGAGGGAAAAATCGCATATTTTCTTCCGCGCCGCGAAAATTGCGTTGAAAAACACAAAAAACGGAAAAATCCGCAAAATTTCGCAAAAATATATATAAAAACGTTTGACAGCCTTATACAAAATAAATATAATAGTGCTTGCTGTTATGGTTTAGTAAATTTTAACTTTGTGTTTACAAATAGTAAACTTTTTGAAAAATTAGTAAAATTTAACAAAAAGTTTATAAATACTAAACAGTGACACCGAAAAATGCGCGCGGATATGCGCGGGAACGAGGTATAAAGATACGATGGTTTTAGGTGAAAAAATCAAAGATTTGCGGCTTGCGTGCAATCTCACGCAGGAGGAGCTTGCCGATCGGTGTGAGCTTTCCAAAGGATATATTTCGCAGATAGAAAACGATTTGACCAGCCCGTCTATCGCCACGCTCGTGGACCTGCTCGCCGCGCTCGGCACAAATTTAAAGGAGTTTTTCGCCGCGGAAGAGGACGACGAAAAAGTAGTTTACAACAAGGACGAATTCATCGAAAAACAGGGGAACGGCTACGTGCTCAACTGGCTGGTGCCCAACGCGCAGAAAAACGTGATGGAACCCGTGCACATCGTGTTGCAGTCCGGCTCCGCTACGGAGGACGATTTCCCGCACGAAGGCGAAGAATTCGGGTTCGTGCTGGAAGGGGAAATCAAAATCGTGCTGGGCAAAAAGTCCTATAAATGCAAAAAGGGACAGAGTTTTTATTTCGTTTCCAACAAGGTTCATAAAATCGTCAACGAAAAGGCGAAACGCGCGGTCTTTATTTGGGTATCCTCGCCGCCGAATTTTTAATATAGATAATACTTTTTCTCGGAGATAGTCATGGAAGAAAAAAACATTGCAAAAGAAGCGGAAAACATCATCGAACTCGTCGATTTGACGCGCGTTTTCGAAGACGGCATGGTCGCGGTGGACAAGGTCAATTTGAAAGTCAAGAAAGGTGAATTCGTCACGTTTCTTGGCCCCTCGGGCTGCGGAAAGACCACCACGCTCCGCATGATAGCCGGGTTCGATAAGCCGACGAGCGGCAAAATCCTGCTCAACGGGCAGGATATCAGCGGATTGCCGCCTTATAAGCGCCCCGTCAACACGGTATTTCAGCGCTATGCGCTCTTTCCGCACCTCAACGTTGCGGACAACGTGGCGTTCGGGCTCAAACTCAAGAAAATCAAGGTGACTTACGAGCGCGGCGACGGCTCCCGCTTTACTAAAATAGAAAAGCTCTCCAAAACGGAAATCGCGGAAAAAGTCAACAAGGCGCTCAAGATCGTTGACCTCGAAGGCTTTGAAAAGCGCAGCGTTTCCACGCTCTCGGGCGGACAGCAGCAAAGGGTCGCCATCGCGCGCGCCATCGTCAACGAGCCGCAGATACTGCTGTTGGACGAACCGCTCGGCGCGCTCGATCTGAAGATGAGAAAGGACATGCAGCTCGAACTTAAAGAGATGCATAAAAAGCTGGGCATCACCTTTATTTACGTCACGCACGATCAGGAAGAGGCGCTCACCATGAGCGACACCATCGTCGTCATGAAGGACGGCGAAATCCAGCAGGAAGGTACGCCGCTCGACATTTATAACGAGCCCGCAAATTCCTTCGTCGCAGACTTTATCGGCGACAGCAACATCTTCTCGGGCACGATGACGGGCAAGCTGAAAGTGCGTTTCCTCAACAAGACCTTCGAATGTGTGGACGACTTTGCAAAGAACGAAAAGATAGACGTGGTCGTTCGTCCCGAAGACGTATTCTTGATGGACGAAGGCAAGGGACAGGTGGACGGAAAGATCGTCAGTTCCATTTTCAAGGGCGTGCATTACGAAATGGTGTGCAAAATCGGCAAGACCGAAGTGGTCGTGCAGGACACCAAGGAGCGCAAAGTCGGCGATAAAGTGAGCATCTATATCCGCCCCGAAGACATTCACATCATGGCGAAAGAGTTTACCGCCAACAAGTACGAAGGCTATATCACCAAAAAGAACACCGTCGTGTTTGGCGACGGGGAATTTGCCTGCGACGTCACGCAGCTTTATCCCGGCAGTTTTCTCGACGAAGAGGGGTACCTCATTACGGCGGAGGGCGAAAAACTCGACCTTACCGACGTGGACGTCGAGGTGGAAGTCGGGCTCAAGGATATCGACCTAAACGACGTGGATACCCTCGACGAGGAGGGCGGTGCCGTCGGCAACATCGTTTCCATCATCTATAAGGGCGACCATTACCAGGTCATCGTCCGCACCGACGAAAACGAAGAGGACTACGTCTGCGACACCGAATACACCTGGAACGAAAACGACCGCGTGAGCGTTTCCATCAAGCCCGAGGCGATCAAATTGAAACTTAAAGAGGAGGTCAAAAGGTAATGGCTTCTTCCGTCAAGGCGGTCGAGCGGGAAAATTACGTGGGCGAAAGGAAGAATTTCCGCGCGCTGTTCAAGCGCAGTTATCTCGCCATTCCCTACGGTTTGTTTCTCGCGCTGTTCGTCGTGTTTCCGCTGTTTTTGATCGTTTACTATGCGTTTACCGATAAAAACGGGGGATTTACGTTTAATAACTTTGTTACGTTTTTCTCTTCGTCGACGTATATCAGCAATCTTTTCATCAGCATCGGCATCGCCTGCGTTACCACGGCGGCGTGTCTTTTGATAGCTTATCCCGTGGCGTATATCCTGTCGCGGTTCAAATCGGCGCGTTCGTATATCTTCGTTTTGCTCTTTATCGCGCCCATGTGGATAAACTTTGTGCTCCGCGCCTATGCGCTGCGCGAGATACTGAACCTTTTGGGACTGCTCGGCAAGGCGAATTTCTTGAACACCGTCATCGGTATGGTGTACGATTTCCTGCCGTTCATGATATTGCCTATCTATACGACGCTCATCAAAATGGACAAGAGCCTGGAAGAGGCGTCCGCCGACCTCGGCGGCAACGGCGCCGTTACCTTTTTCAAAGTAACGCTGCCCCTTTCCGTGCCGGGTATCATAAGCGGCGCGATGATGGTCTTTCTGCCGTCCATGAGCTGCTATGTCATTACCGATACGTTCGGCAACAGTAAAGTGCCGCTCATCGGTAAGCTTATCGAATCGATGTTCGGCACCAACGCCAACTGGAACATGGGTTCGGCGCTCGCCATCATCATGCTCCTCATCATGTTCATCACCATGCTTTTGACGGGCGGATTCAAAGGCGAAAAGGAAACGACGAGGGGGAACGCGCTATGATGAAAAAAATTTTGGCTTACGGGTTTTTGACGCTCGTTTTGCTGTGCGTTTACGCCCCGATATTTATCCTCATCATCTTTAGCTTTACCGATGCGAACATCGTCGGACAATGGCACGGTTTTTCCTTGGAGCTTTATAAACGGCTTTTTACCGTGGAGCGTCTGAGAAATATGATCGTCAACACCGTCGTGCTGGCACTTTTGGCGGCGACGGTATCCACCGTGTTGGGTACTTTGGGCGCGCTGGGCATGTTTTACAGCAAAAAGGCGTGGAAAAAAGTGCTTGGCGGGGCATCGAACATCAACGTCATCAATGCGGAAATCGTCATCGCCGTTTCCCTCGCGCTGGTGTTTTCCATGTTCGCTTTCAACAAAACGTATTACTCTTTGCTTATCGGGCACGTGGCGTTTTGCACGCCGTTCGTCGTGCTTTCGGTCATTCCGAAGCTCAAACAGATGGACGCAAGTTTATATGAAGCCGCTCTCGATTTGGGCGCTACGCCGAGAAAGGCGCTCTTCCGCGTGGTGTTGCCGGAAATTTTGCCGGGCGTTATTGCCGGGTTCATGCTCGCGCTGACGCTGTCGCTCGACGATTATATTATTACTTCTTTTACGAAACCCGCGGAATTCGATACCATTTCGACGTATGTGTATAATGCGGTCAAAAATACCGCAAAGTCGGAACTTCCCGCATTCAGGGCGCTCGCCGCAGTTATCTTTTTGATCATCGTGATCGTGGTCGTAATACTGAACGTGCGCGCAGGAAAGAAAAATAAAAACGAAACGTTTATGAAAAAGGAGATAAAATGAAGAAAATCGCAATGCTTGTTGTCGCGGCTTTTTTGGCCGCAATTCCGTTGACGGCGGGTTTTGCCGTGGAGAACAAGGCCTATGCCGCCGAAACACCCGCAACTTACACGCTGAAAGTGGCGAACTGGGAAGATTATATCGACGAATCGGTCATTGACGAGTTCGAAGAACAGATGAGCGAAAAATACAACGCGCCCGTAACCGTGCAGTATAATACCTTCGGCACGAACGAAAACCTGTATAACGACCTTAAAATCGCCAACGGTTATCTTTACGACGTCATCTGTCCGTCCGATTACATGATCGAAAAGATGGCGAAAGAGGGTATGCTCAAGGAACTTTCCTTGACTTCGGGCGGCAATTACGATTTGTATGCGTCCGATTACATCAAGGGCATTTTTGAAAACAAGATCAAGTGGGACGATAAATCGCTTGCGGATTATGCCGTGTGCTATATGTGGGGCACGATGGGGTATGTGTATAATCCCAAAAACGTTTCTCACGAAGACATGAAAGACTGGACTTCGCTTTGGGAAGAAAAGTACAAGGGCAAGTCCACCATCAAAGACAGCGTGCGCGATTCCTACTTCGTCGGCATCGCCTATGCCAAAAAACAGGAACTGCTCAAACTGAAAGCCGATTACGAAGCGGAGATCA
This sequence comes from uncultured Bacillota bacterium, assembly GCA_949290895.1. GTDB lineage: Bacteria > Bacillota > Clostridia > Christensenellales > Borkfalkiaceae > UMGS775. Next base: position 10,438 of record CASETU010000040.1, on the reverse strand, counting down.
TCACCGCCGACGCTTATAACGCCGAATTGACGAAGATTTTTAACGATACTTCCGACGAAACGGTGAAAGCGGTGGAAAAAGCGCTTGTCGCCTTGAAGAAAAACATATTCGGGTTTGAAGTGGACAGCGGTAAAAACGACATAGCGTCGGGCACCATCGACATCAATTTCGCGTGGAGCGGCGACGCCGTGTACGCCATGGACGAAGCGGAAGCGGTGGACGTGGAGCTTTATTATTCCGTACCCGAAACGGGCAGTAACATCTGGTTCGACGGCTGGTGCATTCCGAAAAATGCAAAGCAGACGGAGCTCGCAAACGATTTCATCAACTTTATGTGCGATCCCGAAATCGCGGTGCGCAACATGGAATACATCGGATATACCAGCGGCATTGCGGGGGACAAAGCATTCTCTATCGATTATTACGATGAAGACAGCGGAGAGCTTGTAGAAACGGTTGAATACAGCGGCGTTTTCGACTGGATGGTGCAGACTTACGAACTCAGCGAAACGGCGGGCGAAGGACTGACGGGAGTGGATTTAAGCTACTTCTTCGGCGACGGTAAGGTCGTTTACACCGATACCGTGGGCAGGCAGTTCTCCGCGCAGTATCCCGATACCGCCACGACAACGCGTTGCGTCGTCATGAATTATTTCGACGACGAGGCGAACGAACGCATCAACACGATGTGGGAAAACGTCAAGGGCGTGGCTTTCCCCGCCTGGGCGATCGTGCTCATCGTCGTGGGCGTGGTCGTCATCGTAGGCGTGGTGCTTTTGATCCGCTTTAAGGATAAGATTTTCAAAAATAAACGCGGCGGCAAAAAAGGCGTAAAGGTCGTCGGCAAAGAAGATATGTAACGATAAAGATAAAATTTAACCCGCGCCCGAAAGCTTTTTGCTTTCGGGCGCGGGTTTTTTGTTTCGGAAAATTTCGCAAAGGAGCGCCGTTGATATTTACGTCCGCCGCTATTTGCGCTTGCCGTCGTTGTAGTTGCCGCGGCTGTCTGTGTCTGCCGTTGTTTGCGCCGCTCGCCGCAGATAAATTGCGCTGCCCGTTTAAATAAAACGGGCGGCGCCGATGTGCTTTGTTTTTGAAAACGCTTTCAAACCGTATTTTGGTTTTAATCGGCGCCTGCCATCAGGTGCATGGCACGCACGGAAACGTCCTTTATTTTGTCGGTGATGGAGTTCGCGTGGGTGGAAAGGTTGTTGCAGGTGGCGTCGGTAAGTCCCTGCGCGCGGTATTCGGCGGCGAGCATGGCGACGATGTCTTCTATCATCTCTCGTTTTCCCGTGGCCTCCGCGGGGGAATTGCCCGTTTCCAGCAGAAAGACGAGGGGGTCTTCGAGAGAAGAAAGGAGCGGAAGATCGCGCATGCCGCGAAACGCCCATTTATAATAGGGCATATATTTTCGGTTGAGAAGGTAAACGGTGCCGACGGCGTTTTTCACGAAGTCGTAAATCGCCATCTGCGCCGCGCCGCGTTCGCCGCGGTCAATGCAGCGGGCAAAGTTATATTGCCCCGCCTGCGCCATTACAGCGGCTCTCGCCGCAAGTTTTTTCTTTCGCACGTCCTCGGGAAAGCCTTGTTTCAACTTTTCGTGTACGGCGGAAAACTGTCCCAGCGGGTCGCGCCACACTTCGCCGTCCGACGCGGTGAAAAGATAATGTTCGGGGGTATATAGCCATTCTTCCGCCGTTTCGGGCGCGCGTGCGCCCCGCAGGAATTTCCCGTAAAAGCCGTTTATCGTGTTTACGCCGTGTCTGTCGCCGCCGAGCGGGGACATCATCTGGCGGCGGAAGCCCATAAATTCTTTGGGCAATTTCGCGTATGCGCGGGAAAGCTTGAAACCGTATTCGCGTTCGTCCTCTTCCGTCAGCCAAAGGCAAAAGCCCGGCTCGAAGTCGTGGTCGCGGGAAAGTTCGTCGTCAAAGCCGTAACATTCCGAACCCTCGCCCGCAAGCCCCGCCGCGATGCGGTTTTCCACTTCCGGAAAAGCTTTTAGCATTTCCTCGCCGTAAGCGAGGAAATATTCCTTGCAAAGTTCAAGCCCTTTCATAGATTTCCTCCGCGCGTTTTTTCAGTTCCGCGTCCTCCAAAAAATATCCGAAATATCCGAAACTCGGCGCGCATTTCGAGCACACGAAGGCATAGTATCCGTTCCGCGGCAAGGACGGAGTGTCGAGGAGTTCTTTTGCCCGCTCCATGCACGAAGAAACGAATTCTTCGCTTTCCTCTTTCCACGTTTCGTAAAGGTGCGCCATGTTGACGTAAGTGATGGCGGCGTCCGCCTCGCCGTGCTCGGTTTTCTCCATGACGCCGAGCGCTTTTTTGTACGATTCTTCGGCGTCAGCAAAGCGCTTTACGTCCGTCAGGGCGAGGGCGTAATTGTTGTATAGCCCGCCGAATCGCGCGTCGGAAGGGGAAAGGTTTTCAAGGTATATTTTTTCCGTCTCCGCATAGAGCGCGACGGCGTCCGCCGCCTTGCCGAATGCTTTCATCGTCGTGGCGGCGTTAAGCTGCACCGTAGCGGCGGAAACCGTGCCGCCGAGGGAAAGCTCGTCGATGAGCGCTAAGCCGCGCTCTACGCTTTTCAACCCCTTTTCCTTATCGTTTATTTTGCGGTAATAGCCCATGAGTTCGCTGACGACGGAAAGCTCGCCCCGCTTGTCGCCGAGCGCCTCCGCCTCTCTTTGCCAGTTTTCCAACAGCCGCCCCGCCGCGGGGTAGTCGTTTTTGTCGAACAAAGCGTCGGCTTTTTCCAAAATGCGGGGGACGGGTATCGTTCCCGCGGGTTTATTCTTGTCGGGGTAGTAAAAGTCCTTGCCGCCGCAAAGGGCGCAGTGCGGCTCTTTGAAATCGAATGGATCGAGACTCATGCGAGCACTCCGTCGGCAAAGCGCTCCAGCTCGTTTTCGTCTTTCAGGGCGGATTTGATGGTGAGCGTCTCGCCGATTTCGATGTTTTTCATGGTTTCCAGCGCGGCGCGCATCGTCTTGCCCGCAGAGGGCGCCCACGAACCGTTTTCGATGAGGAAGATTTTGCGGTTTTGGAAATTTTTCGCTTTCAGGTGGCTGAGGAAGTCTTCCATCGGCGGAAACACCCCGCCGTCGTAGGAGCTTGCCGCCAGCACCGTCTTGCTGTAACGGAAGGCGTTTTCCACCGCCTCCGCCATGTCCTCGCGGTCAAGGTCGATAAATTCCACCTTTTCTCCGCGGCTTTTCAAGATGTTTTCCAGCTTGCGCGCGGCGTCGTAAGTGTGCCCGTGTATCGAGGCGCAGGCGATGAACGTGCCCTCGGTTTCGGGGCGGTAGCTGCTCCAGATGTCGTATTTTTCGATATAATGACCGAGATTTTCCGTTAAGATAGGTCCGTGCAGCGGGCAGATGGTCTTGATGTCCAGCGCGGCGGCCTTTTTCAAAAGATTTTGCACTTGCGCGCCGTACTTGCCCACGATGTTGATGTAATATCTTCTCGCCTCGCAGTCCCAATCCTCGTCGGCGTCGAGCGCGCCGAATTTACCGAATGCGTCGGCGGAAAAGAGGATTTTTTCGCTCGATTCGTAGGATACCATCACTTCCGGCCAGTGTATCATCGGCGCGAACACGAAGGTCAGTTCGTGCGTGCCCAAAGAGAGTTTGTCGCCGTCTTTAACGACGAGTTTGTTTTTGAATACGTCGCCGAAGAACTGCTCCGCGATTTGGAAGGTCTTTGCATTGCCTACGACGACGGTGTCGGGATACGCTTTCAAAAACGCGGCGATGCTCGCGGAATGGTCGGGTTCCATGTGGGATATCACGAGATAGTCGGGGTTTTCTCCGCCGAGCGCGCTCTTTAAGTTTTTCAGCCATTCGTCGGTCTTTCTCTTGTCCACGGTGTCCATGACCGCGGTCTTTTCGTCCGCAATGACGTAAGAATTGTAGCTCACGCCTTTGGGTACGACATACTGGCTTTCAAAAAGATCGATGGTCTTGTCGTCCGCGCCGACGTATTTTACGTTTTCGGAAAAATTTTTCATGATGCTTTCTTCCTTTTCGTTATTTTCGAAAAAAGTATATCACACATTGCGAAATCGGTCAATAAAATTACGCCCGCGCTTTGATAAAAGCGCGGGCGCAGGCGTTTATATAATTTTTTACAGCGGCAGATCTTTTTTGGTAAAGCGAACCATGCCTACGGTATAGGTGATGATCGCGATGCCCGCTAAAATTGCGAATTTCCAGATAAAGGCGTTGCTGAGCGCCTGAATGGACGCCGTGTCGAAGAGGGTGATGATGGTCATGTAGTTGAAAATGTTCATCGCCTCTACGCCCATGCCCATATTGACGAAGGTGGGGGAGCCGAACATGCCGAGTATCTTACACACAAGGAAGAATACGGTGATGCTCCCGCCCACGGCGAGGGCGTTTTTGGAAAGGGAAAACAAACACGACGCCATAAAGCATATCCCACTGATCGCCAGCATGGTGAAGAACCCGCCAAGCGACATCAGTGCTATCTGTCCGAAATCGACGCTGCCGTAGCCTATCCACGTCGTTAAAAAGTCGAAGAGCATGGTAAAGAGGAACATGCCGAAGAGTGCGAGGAGCATGAACACCGCCTGCGTCATCACGACGGAGGAGCGTTTCGTCGGTGTGGAGAGGACGTACGCCATGGAGCCTCTGTCCACCTGCGCCGCCACCAGTTTGTTGCAGGTGACGATGACGAATATCATGCCCAAAAGCACGCTGGTCATGGTGTAATGCATATCCTTGATAAAGAAATTGATGTCCATATTCGCAAGGTTCTGCATTTTTTCGTAATCGAGCCCCATCGCCTCGATAAGCCCTTGAATGCTGTACATATCGGGATTGCCTTGCAGTGCGCCCGCCTGATATAAAATCATCGCGTATTCTCTCAGTTTTTCTTCGTCCATGCCTTGATTCAAATCGAGCGAGCCCATGATAAGGTTGATTACGGTAACGATGGCGACCATGCCTATGGTCACTGCCAGCCACAGCCCCCAGTTGGCTTTAACGGATTGTTTAAATAACGGTTTGCTGAACATTTTTTTCCTCTCCTTTGAAGATTTCGTCGAAGTATTTTTCGAGGTCGTATTTCACTTCTGTTATGTATTTCACGTCGTAAGAAGAAAGCGCCGCGAACAGTTCGTGCAGTTTGTCTTTCGGGATACTGACTTCCGCTTCGCCGCGTTCGGCGTCGGAAATTTTCGCTCCGAATTTACGCTTAGTGAACGCCGTCAGGTCTTTTTTCAGACGGAAGGCGATTTTAAATGTCTTGATATCGTGATGACGTATCTTCTCCATGTCCGCCACGTCCACGAGCGTGCCGTTTTTCAAAAGCGCCACCTTGTCGCAGGTCGTTTCTATCTCCTGGAAGATATGACTGCTCATGAATATCGTCTTGCCCTTCGCCTTTTCCTCCAAAACGATGGAGATGAATTCCTCCCGCATGAGGGGGTCGAGCCCCGTCGTCGGTTCGTCCATGATGAGGATTTGCGGGTCGTGCATCAGCGCCGCCACAAGCGCGGTCTTTTGTTTCATGCCCTTGCTCATGCGCTTTAAGTCGGCGTCGGTGTCGAGCTTGAGTTTGGAGATAAGGTGGTTGCAATAGCTCATGTCCTTTACGCCGAGATATTCCGCCTGAATTTTCAAAAAGGTCGTGCCCGTGCTGACGTCCGGAAAGGCGATTTCGCCGGGGACGTACCCCACGTATTTCGCGATTTCGCAGGGGTGCTCCCAGGAATTGATGCCGTTGACTTCGCATTCGCCGCCGTCGGGTTTTAAAAAGCCCATGATGTGGCGTATGGTCGTCGTCTTGCCGCTGCCGTTCGTGCCGACGAAGCCGAAAAGCTCGCCCTTTTGCACGTCAAAGGAAACGTCGAACACGCCGCGGTTGTTTCCGTAATCTTTTGTCAGATGTTTTACGCTGATTGCCGGTGTCATTTTACGCCTCCGAATTCTTTGTCTTCATAATAAAACTGCATAAAGTAATCTTCCAGCGTGAATTTGTCTTCGGTAAAGGACTTCACCGACATATCCGCGAGCATGCGAAGCATTTTGTTGGAATCCGCGTCGTTCACGCCGAATTTTATGGTGAGGGCATGATCGTCCGAGGTGATGATGCCGAAACCCGATTTCATGAATACGTCGTAGTCTTTTTTGTTGCCGAAAGTAACGCGGAAAGTTTTGTTTTCGTTATAGCGTATGTCGTCCGCAACGAATACCGACATGATCTTGCCGTCCTTGATGATGGCTATGCGGTCGCACGTGGCGTCCACCTCGCTGAAGATGTGGCTGGAAAGAAGAATGGTCTTTCCGCGCGCTTTTTCCTCTTTGACGAAGTCGATGAACTTTTCCTGCATGATGGGGTCGAGTCCGCTGGTCGGCTCGTCGAGCACCAACACGTCGGGATCGTCCATGAACGCCGTGACGACGGCGAGCTTGCGCTTGACGCCGATGGACATACGCTTCGTGCTGCCCGAGGGGTCTAATTCGAATTTGTCGAGCAGGTATTTTAGCCGCTCTTCGTTCTTGCTTTTTTTGAGTTTTTGCATCATGCGGATAAATTCCCAGCCCGTCAGTCCTTCCGGCAGGGCGATCTCGCCGGGCAGATAGCCGAGTTTTTTCATGATGTCGTTGTGAAAGACAAAACTGTCCTTTCCGAACACCGTGGTCTCGCCGCTTTGCGGGCGGGAAAAGCCCATGATGTGCCGTATCGTCGTCGTCTTTCCCGCGCCGTTCGGACCGAGAAAACCGAAAACTTCGCTTTTGCGCACTTCAAACGAAACGTCGAATACGCCCCGCCCGTGCCCGTAGTCTTTCGTAAGGGATTTTACGTTGATGATTTCTTCCATAAGAACCTCCCGTCAGTCTTTTTTAGAAGCGAGTTTGTAAAGCAGTCTGTAAAGCTTGCGTTTTTCCAAAGCGTCCAAAGGGGAAAGCGTTTCGTTGATGAAATTCTTCGTGCTTTCGGCAAGCTGTGCGGCGGCTTCCGCGCCGCGCTGCGTCAGCTTCAGCACGGAATTTTTCTTTTTGTCTTCCGCTTTTTCCGCAAAGCCTTTTTCCAAAAGTTCGTTCATCGCCCGCGACGTGTTCGCTTTATCGAGCCGCAAAAGCTTGGAAAGCTCCGCCATGGTCAGCCCTTCGGGGTGCATGAAAAGCGTCGTCATATAGGGGGCGTGTATGGCGGAAAGCGCGTGCGGTTCCAGCGCCTCCGCCTGCGTTTTATGCATCTTTTTCAATACGTCCGAAATATAAACGGGGAAAATTTCAAAATTGATTTTATTGATTTTTTCCTGATTCTTTTTGGCGTACATATTTTTGCGCTTCCTTTTTTCTTTCTATAAATATTATATTCCGAAAAAGTTGACGTGTCAACTATCGTTTGCGGGGTTCAAGGTTAAATAATGGTTAAATTTTTTACCGAAATCATATATTTTTATGACAAAAGGTGGCGTTTTCACGATGTGCCGTTATGTTTGTAACGCCGAAAAAAGTACAAATTCGGAGGAGAGGAAGAAAGATAAAATATGCCTGCGAAAATTCTTTTCGCATAAAAGGCTTGCGGCGCTGAAAATATAGAATTTCATAATTTGACTTTTCGTGCGAATGCCCGTGGATAAAGCGATGCGCGGCTATGTCGAAATATGTCTGATTGAGAAAATAATTATTGACAATGCAAATATCAAGTGCTATAATTAAAAAGAATAGTGTACGTCCGTGCGTTTTTTTGTGTAATTTTTTACGCGGCGTAATCTTTGATTACGCCGCGTAAAGAAAAGAGGCGCGGCGGTATGCGTAAGGTTCGGAGGAGAATTTATCGATGAAAAACAGCAGTATTTTGACTTATCAGGGCACGAACGAGGAATTGTTCGTAAAATTAAGTACCGACGGGCTCGATCCCGACGCGCGCGTCATTGTTCCGGAAACGCACAACGCCATTCTGCTCAAAGACGGGCAGATGATGGATACGCTCAACAGCGGCAGTCATAACATTTTCGACCCGAAGAGCAAAAAGACGCAGGGCATCTTTGTGGAAGTCATTTTTATGTCCAAAACGGCGAAACTGAAGGTGAACTGGGGTACGAAAACGCAGTTTTCTTTCCGCGATACCGAAACGGACGTTCCCATCAAAGTCGGCGCGCACGGCGAATTCGAAGTGCAGATTTGCAATCCGCGCAAAGCGTATCTCGAACTCATCGGCGCGGAAAAACAGTTCAGCCTGGAAAAGCTGAAAGAACGGCTCGCCATGCGCATGATGAGCAAGGTGGAGCCCGCTATTGCCCGCGCGATGCGCGAAAACAGCCTTACATACGACCGCATGAGCGAGCATAAGGACGAGATCGCGCAGTCGGTTTTGCCCGTGCTTTCCAAAATGTTTGAAGAAGATTACGGTCTGAAGATGTTCTCCTTTACGCTGGCGGGGGTGATGATTTCCGACGAATATATCCGCGCCATCGAGACGGCGAAACGCGAGCTGAAGGAAAAGGCGGCGGAAGAAGCGAAAAAACAGCGCGAAGAGGAAGTCGCCGCCGCGCAGGACGAAAAGAACTGGGAACGCGAAAAGTTCATGCGCGAGCTGGAAAAGAACGATTACGAAAAATATCTGGAAGTGTGCAAGGTCATCGGATGGGAACCGCGCGGCGGTGCGCGCGGCGCATCGGGCAGGTTCTGCCCGAATTGCGGGCACTCCTATGAGGCGGGGGATAAATTCTGTCCTGGCTGCGGCAAGCAGGTGGGCAACACGGTAAAGATTTGCCCCTCCTGCAAAAAGGAAAATTCCGCAACGGCGAATTTCTGCAGCGGCTGCGGCGCCAAGCTTTAAGAATATTTGCGATTGACTGAATGCGCCTCGCGCGTTTGCGCGCGAGGCGGCAAAATAAAAATTCAAAAAACGAGATAAAAAAAGGAGATAGAATATATGCAACCCGTATATTATGTAGTCATCGCCGTTGTGGCGGTAGTTTTGGTGGTGCTTATCGTCGCTTTGTTGAAAAAAGCGGGCGGCGGAAAGAAGAGCGAGCGCGATTTGTTGTTGGAAAGCCGTCAGATCATCGGCGACAACGCTAATTCCGTGGAAGTGCTTTTGGTGCTTGCTTCGGGCAAGGAAGAGATGACGAAAACTTTGAAAGACCTTCAGGAAAAGCTGAAGTATCTTTCGCCGTCGGCTGACGAACGCGTAAAGGCGCTGGATATGAAGATAAAGGACGCGCTCGGCGATATTAAAATCGAACTGACCAAGAGCAAGGGCGGGGACGACAGCGGCAAAGCGGACAAATACGTGCAGGAAATTCAGGTGCATATCGCGGAACGCAGCGTGTTTACTTCGAGATAAGGAGAAAGGCGTATGTGGCCGTTCAAGAGCAAATACGATAAATTAAAGCGCGAAGAAGTGGTGGACGCCATCTGCACGCTGGAAAAGCAGGAAGCGGATATCGAAAGCGGCATCGTGGAGCGCGCAAAGCAGATCGAAGTCCTCATGGAAAAGGGCAAGCAGGAGAAATCCCGCGAAATCAAGCTTTTTTACGCGAAGAAGATCACCGATTTAAAGGAAGAAAACCAGGCGGACGTCAAGCGCGGCATGTATCTTTTGTACAACGTAAAACTCATGCGCAAGCTGAAAGCCGCCATCGACGACAACACCTTTTTCGCCAATACGGGCAAGGTGTCGCTCGGCAACCTTTTAGCCGATCAACGAGGGCTTGCGGTATTTTTGAATAAGGCGCTCAACACGAAAGTGCAGGGGGAAAACGTGCTCACCGCGGCGGACGATACCTGGATGGAAGTGCAGAGCGGCTATGTGGAGAACGAGCGGATTTACGGCGTCGGCAGTCACGACGACGAGCTTTTGGCTATGTTTGAAACGGAAAAACAGCTCGACGACGAACGCGAAATGTCCGCGGGCGCGGCGAATACCGCCGCGAAAGACACTTTAGACTTGTAATGCAGTATGCGGCGCACGCGGGTTCCGCGCGCGCCGCATGTTTTGCAAAGAAACGAAAGGCAATCGAAAGCGGCAAAAATCGAAAGGTTATCCGCCGTATTGAAAAACGAAGGGGATATATATGGAAAAACTATTGCTGACCTGCGAAACGTGCGGGGGCGTGCTGAACTACGCCGCAGACGGGAAAAGCGCGGTCTGCCCGTTCTGTGGGAACGAGTATTTTTTCAAGGAAGAAAAAAGCGAGGCGCTCATTTTGGCGCTCAACCGCGCAAACGCCTACCGTTTGGCGAACGATTTCGACGGTGCCATTACGGAATATAAACTCGTGGCGGAAAGAAATCCGTCGGACGCGGAGGCGTTCTGGGGACTTGCCATCAGTACATACGGTATCGAGTATGTTGAAGACCCGCGTACGAAAAACCGTGTGCCCACCTGCCGCAGAACGGTGAAAAAGAGCATACTCGAAGACGAAAATTATCTTAAGGCTTTG
>CASETU010000039.1 GCA_949290895.1 uncultured Bacillota bacterium | reverse complement strand
CGCAAAACCTTTCCGTCAGGACATTTTACCTCATGTTCGCCTATAAGCGTCTGACCGCCGTAAAACAGCATTCCCTGCTGAATATCGACCATTTCGCCGACAGAATATTCCGACTGATATTCCGCGCCTACAAGCGTAACTTCATCTGTCTCCGTCTGAGAAAGCAATGCGTTTTGCCGTTCTGCAAAGGCACTGTGAAAAAACACCGCGCTCAGTAAAAAGCTTACCAGACACAACGCTCCCGCAAACAGGATAAAAGATAATTTTTTATGGATTGATTTTCTCATTTTTTCACCGTTTTCATTCTCTTTTCATCAGCCTTTCACGCCGCCGATGGTCAGATTGCCCATTAACTTATCCTGCAAACAAAGATAAATTATAAAAATAGGTATGAACAGCAACATACAACCCGCCATACGCATCGGTATGGAATTGAGTTCGCCCGAAGAAATCTGACTGAATCGATAAAGTCCGTAAGCCACCGTAGGATAGCTGGGAAGATAAATCATCGGACCCTGATAATCGTTCCAAAGACCGATAAACGATAGCAGCCACAATATCATGAAAGTTTTTCTCACCAGCGGGAGTGCTATGCGGAACATCAGCGAAAAATTTCCCGCGCCGTCTACAAGCGCCGCTTCGGAAAAGCTTTCCGGTATAGCGGAAAACGCCGCTTTGAAAATTAGAAAATGCATGCCCAAAAAGGACGCCTGCAACAAAAATACGCCGAAGAAATTATCGTAAAGGCTTAGTGCGTGCATGACTTGCAATTTTGACGGCAAACTTCCGACGATAGGCAAAATCATGGTAACGATAACGACCCAAGTCAAAACGGAACTCAGCTTATATCGGCGAAAACGCTGTACCACATACGCCGTAAGACAGTGCACCAACGTGGTTACGGTTGCGCCGCCCACCGCATAAAACAGAGAGTACAAAAACATCTGATCCAGATAAACCGTTTTGATCATGGTCGACGTGAGTATCTGAACAGAAAAGAAGTTAAACGCCGTAATATAATTGCTGAACGCCCATTCTTTCGGAAAACCGAATACGTTTTCAACGAATTCCCCTCTCGTGCGCACCGACGTAAGGAGCGCCCAAATGAGCAAAGTCAGCATCAGCACCGAATAAAGTATCAAAACGGCAAACAAAATAATTTCCACGGGATTAACGGGCTTTTTTATGCGATTGCAGCGTTTCGTCCTGTAAATTTTTTTTAATTTGAAAAAGTTTTCCATTTACGCACCCTCTACTCCAAGATCGCGCGCGAAGCGTAATCCAAGCCCACTTTCACGCCGATGACGAGCGGCAAAGAAATTATCGTCAGTACAAGACCGAACGCCGACAAATACGGATAATTACTGACCGTCCCCGACAGCGTATCTCTGAACAGCATATATCCGATAGTGGAAACCGACCCTTCCGCATTCGGACCGAAAAACGCGTATAGGTTCATTTCATTGACGAAAATCCCCGCTATTCCGACTACGAGAAAGGTCGCGATGGTCGGAAACACCTGCGGAATCGTGATGAAGAAGAATTCTCGGAAATATCCCGCGCCGTCAAGCCTTGCCGCTTCTACGGAAGATTCGTCTATCGCCGCCATCGCGCCTGTATAAAGCAGCACATTTCCGCCGAAATTGATAAACAGGTTATAAAAAATCAACGTTCCGAAAATCGTATCGGTATTTTCCAAAAGTCCGCGTATTTCTTTGCCGAATAATATCCTGGCAAGTTCCGGAACCGCGCGTTCCGCAAAGTAACGGAAAATAATGACCATAACGATACTGGATATAATGCTCGGCAAAAACAAAATCACTTTGAATATTTTGCTGCACGGCGATTTTTTATAAATATAGTAGGAAAAGAACAGTGCCATCGGCACGCCTACACACAATCCGCAAAAATACAGTATCAGCGAATTTTTCAAGAGCGTGGGAGCGTAACTCATTGTAGAAAGGTTGAGAAATAGCTTTTTGAAATTTTCAAACCCCGCAAATGTATACACGCCGCCCGCTTCGAACTGATATTCTTTGAAAGCAAGTAAGATGGAGTTGATATTTACGCCGACATAAAACACTAAAAACTGCGCGATCGGGAAGATAAGCATGACCGCATAAAATATGCGGTTGCTCACTTCCGCCTGTCTGAATGCGCTTTTCGGTTTTTTTTCGGCTTTTATATTGTTCAGCATGAATTCTCCTTTACAACGAGATTACAAATTGACGATGATATTTTTTTCCCAATAATCTTTTCCGCGGGCATTCATAAGTCCGTCGAAATAAGCTTTTGCGTCCACACCGTTCGCGCGCAGTCCCGTTATCGGAACGTTATACGTGCTTTTATCGATCGTAGTTACCCACGGGCGGAATTCCGGCGTAAGATTATTGAAATTTTTGTAAAACACCGGCGAATTCGAAGAAGGATAAATGATGTTCCCGGAAGAATGCATTGCGTATAATGAACGCCCGTAATACGTCATGCGGCTAAGATATTCCTCGCCTAAATCATATTTATACGGCTTAGGAGTATTCGTAGCAACGGTGTATTCGCAAAGCTCCTTATCGGTATGGAGAAAACGCAGCAAATCTTCCGCCAGCGGGATTTTGAATTCCGCTATCTTACTGCTCACCAGAATCGTTGAATAGTTGATATCCATAAACACGGGAGAAGTCTGCTGAGCCAGTTTTTCCTCCGTGGCTTTCGGATACGGCATCAGGGCAAACCTCCTGTTTTCCTTTGCCGCAGCCTGCCCGTAACCGCCGTTCACCATATCCGTGAAGATACCGGAAGCTTCATTTTCCCAATACGAACCGTCCACCAACATGGCGATAGGCGTCTTTTTGGAAGAAAATTTGGAATACAGATACTCTTCCTGCGCGCCCGTGTTTGACTGCGAGGTGTTGAACGTAAGGTCAGCGTAGTATTCTCTTTCAATAATGGTATCGAAAAAATCCAAGGCGTAATATTTGCCCGCCTGTCTTTGCAGCATATAACCGTTCTTTTCGGTGATTTCCACGGGTGACTGCAAAGTTATATTGCCGTTCGAGTCCACAGTATCCACCAGGTCCGTCGCCGTTCCGTCAAACGTCAAATTCAGCATCATCTGTTCCGCACCTTCATAATCGGCGTGCAGGGCAGACATCGTTTTTGTTACTTCGCTGGGGTTTCCGCCCGACCACGTGATAGGATCGATACCCTGCTCTTTCATGCGTTCGCAAAGCTGATAAAATTCTTCGTAAGTCGCGGGCAGACCGTCGTCGGCAGAATAATCAACGCCGTCGATCACGCCCGTTTTACCGTCCGGACCGTAGCTGCGTTCGTCTTCAAGATCAAAAATGAACCCGCCGTTACCGTTATTTTTATCTTTTGCAAAATAAAAAAGTTCGTCTTCAAACATATCTACGTCATAAATGATTCCGTGAAACGCTTCGTAATACGGCATCGCGTAATATTTTCCGTCGGTTTTAAAATTGTCGATATGATAGGGAAACATTTTGTCTTCGATAGACTCGTCTTCACCGAATTCCGTAAGCGGCGTGGTAACGGCTTTCGTGATATCCAAAAACTTTCCGCCTGCCACAAATTCCTGATAGGGAATCGTTTCCGTAAAGAACATTTCATTCGGATTGAGATCTATATTGTTATAAAGAGATGTACTGCATATCGAACGGTCGGGATAAGGCGTTATAATGATCTGCGCGCCCTTTTTGCCGCTTTCATAGCTTTTTTCTTTAAACGCTTCTTCAAAACGAACCTTTGCATTCTGCAGCCACGTACTTCCGTATCCGCCGTTATATACCGCTACGTAAATTTGCGTTTTGGACGGGTCTATCTTTTCTCCGTTCCCGTTACGATTGCAGCCGTATAACGACAATCCCGCAAAGCCCATCGAGAAAACCAACAAAAAAGCACAAATTCTCTTAATCAACTTTTTCATATTTTTAACAGGTATAAAAATACCCTCCTCCCTTTTATTTCTCTTCAAACACGATAAATCCGATCTTCGCGTTTTTCACCGTTACGACGCGATCGTCTGCGAAATATTCTGCACAAACGACGTTTGCCTCACTGTCAACGCGAATTACCTGCTTGATTTCAACGCTACGCGCGCTCTCAAAGGAAAAATCCTTTTCTTCATCGTTAAAATACGCCATTAACTTACCGCAAGAAACATCATACACTTTAGCGTTTACGCCCTCTGTATAACTCTTGATTCCGTAATCGTCCAAATACGTTCCAGCACCGTAATCTTTCAGCCAAGCGTTTCTGGCGGCTATCGTTCTTTTCAGCAATGACAACTTTTCTCTGTCGCGCTCGAAAGTATTGTCTTCTTCCAGATCGTATATCCAAAAATAAAATCCCAACGTATACGCCTGCTGCATGAGTTTTTCCGATATTTTCCCGATATGAACGGGACGCATTGCCATATTTTTTTCGGGATACAGCATATCTACGATGACGTGGTTCGGAAAAGTATAGCGGTACATTTCGGGAAAAGACCCCGTATGATATCGGCCGAACGTCTGTATCAGCTGTCCGCTGGAAAGTCCCGCATAAACGTCCGCCGCCCATTCGTAAATCAAACACATCTCTTCTTTTTCCCGTGCTTTATACTCGGCGTTCATGTCGTAGAGAATTTTTTGATATCCGTCTTTCCATTCATCGGGCGCATGATTATGCGACTTATTGTAGCAATAATGCGGAGACGTTGCAAAAACATCAATGTAAAATCCTACAAATCCGTATTTTTCGCAAAGTTCTTTACCGAAGCCGACAAACTTCTTCTGCCATGAACGACTCATCGGACACATGGTATAAAAAGAAAGATCTTCGTTACCGTATTGTTCGATTTCCTTTTCTCCCTGCTTGTTTACAATGCAAGCGTCCTCAATATCCTTGGTCATCAACTTTACATTGACCAGTCGGGAATTTATATACGGCGTTATATATACGCCTTTTTCCCTTGCGGCCTTGACGCCTTCAAGCAGTTTTTCTTCCCCGCCAAGTTTTTTTTCCGCACGGTACAACGGAAAACCGTTGTCAAAACCGCCTTCATGCCACCCCGCAATCAGCATATGGGACAACCCAAGCGCCTTGCATTTTTCCGCCAAAGCGGGAATATCGTCATACGTGTGCACGATACCGCCGTTCTGATAAATAAAATCATAATGCGCTACAAGTCCTGCATTTTGTTTCTGCCATTCGGGCACAGGTCTTTGCGCGGGAATGAGCGGCTGTCTGAATGCGCGGTATATATCTGCGCCTTCATGCCAATCCCCGCCGTGCAGAGCCGTCACAACGGGCGGGGAAACATATTCTTCCCCGTAAGAAAGGCTGAGCTCATTTTCTACGTCAAAATTCATGCCCCAGCATTTAGCGCCGTACGTTCCGATATTCAAAGAAATAATTCTCGCCTGTTTATCGTGTATGCCCAAATAAAATCCGTTCTTTTCGTCGCAATAATCGATATACGACATGGACATTTCTCCGGGATAACGCGTACTTACCTGATAATATCCGTCTTTTTCCGACGCAGGATATCCGTCCACAACGTAATTATACCTATATTCCTGCCAGCGCCATTGAATACTCTTGACGGGTTTAGTCAAAAACTCACACGGATTTTCAAATCGCATTCCCCCCACGATGGGCACATAAAGTTTATCTTTTGCACTGCTTTCACCCAGCGTAATTCCGTTGATATACGGAAAATTGAGTTTTTCGACCGTCGAATTTTCAGTTTGATTTTTCAAAATTATGTTCCATTCCGCCACCGCTTGATCTTTTTTCAGCCGCAGAACGTAGCTTACCGGAAATTCGACATAATCTTTCTGATTACGGAAAAGTTTTTTATACTGAATTTCCAGCAAAATATCGCCGTTTTCTTCCCTTTTTGTAAAAGAACACCGAAGCGACGGATCTGCAATAGCGTCTTTGGTAAGCGGAACGGTGAGTTGCCGTAGATCTCCGTCCTTTTCTTTTGTCTGAATCAAAAAAACCTGCGGTCTTGAATAGCAAGAATTTTTGATAAAGTTTTCGCCTGTTTTTTCGCTTATAAGTTCCAGCAATTCTCCCGTCATGCTGTCAAAAGCCATAGAAATATGACCGTTGCTTATGCGAATCCTGCTGACATACATAAAATTTTCTCCTCAGTGTGTCGTCAGATAGTAGTATTGTTCAAATATTGATCGAAAATCTCGCCAAGATTGTAGGAATGTTTTATCAATACCATACGCGCTTGCTCTTCGGATACATTCATCACGTCGCTCACAATGCGCACGGCGCGCTCTTTTAATTTCATGTTGGTCGGACGCATATAAATCATCATATTATCCTTTACCCTCCCTAACTTGACCATCACGCTTGTGGATAACATATTGAGAACCATTTTTTGCGCCGTGCCCGACTTCATGCGCGTAGAACCCATGATCACCTCCGGCCCTACGTCGATTTCCACAGTGTATTTTGCGACTTCCGCCAGCTTACTTTTCATATTGCACACAAGCGCCGCACTGACCGCGCCTATGGAATTTGCATACTCCAAAGCGCCGTAAACGCTACGGGCGCAGCCGCTAGCCGATATCCCTACGCAAACATCCTTATCGTTGAAATTTCTTTCTTTAAGTTGCTTTATACCGTCCTCCGCGTCGTCCTCCGCCGCCTCCACTGCGGAACGAAGCGCGCAATCGCCGCCGATCATAACGCCCTGAACGAGTTCGGGAGAAACTCCGTACGTCGGCGGACATTCCGCCGCGTCCAGCACGCCGAGACGCCCGGATGAACCCGCGCCGACATAAAAAAGCCGCCCGCCGTTTTTGAT
Source organism: uncultured Bacillota bacterium (assembly GCA_949290895.1). GTDB lineage: Bacteria > Bacillota > Clostridia > Christensenellales > Borkfalkiaceae > UMGS775. The sequence continues at coordinate 1,685 of CASETU010000039.1, read as the reverse complement.
TTTTTCTACGATCACGTCGACAAGCGCAGCTATACTTTCCAAAGATTTCTCCACCGAATACGCAACGGTTTTATCAAAAGAATTGATTTTTTTTACCATTTCATATGTACTAAGTTCTTCGATTTTTACATTGTCGCTCTTTTTTTCAGTCTGTAACCGTTCGTACATTTTTGCTTCCTCACTTTTTTTCCGATGATTATCTCCGCATAAAATTTTAATTCAAAATTTTATTTCAATATTTGGCAAAATTATAATGAAATAATTTTACATTCTCATTGTAACATCTAAATATAACCTTGTCAATAGGTTTTGAAAAAAAATTTTAATAAATTTTAGAGTTAAGATGAAATTATATTTTATTTTTTGCAAAGGAAAGTCTTTCGTGAAAATATGTTCTTGACGATAAATAAAAAGTTTGATATAATAAAATAAATATATAGAGGACGTAAATTCTATGGGAATTAAGGAAAGAATTTCCCAAGCCTACGGGAATATGAGCAAAAACGAAAAAAAAATTGCCGACTACTGTCTGTCACAACCGGAAGCATTCAAAGATCTTTCCGTACAGGAACTCGGTGAACGCACACAAACTTCGCCTTCGGCAATCATTCGTTTTATCAAAAAACTAAATTATAATAAACTGAGCGATATGCGGTTTGACATTCTGGACGTACAGAATGAAGAAACTTCTAATTTACAGCTGCCCGTCAGCGAAAACGACAGCTGTAAAAGCGTTTGCCGTATCGTCTCGGATATGCTGGTTTCCGAACTGAAAGTTCAGCTTTCTTTACTCAACTACAAACAGCTTGATAAAATCATACCCATATTGCGCAATGCAAAACGGTACTATTTATTTGGACTAGGTACTTCGGGTATAGCGGCAAGCAGTATGGAAGAAAAATTAATCCGCATAGGAAAAACCGTTATTTTTTCCGCCTCCCCGCATTTACAATTGATTAACTCGCTAAATGCAACCGCAGAAGATGTTGCGATCTTCTTTTCTTACAGCGGAAAAACCCCTGAAATTCTGCTATGCGCAGAACAAACAAAAAAGCAGCATGTAAACAGTATCGCCATTACTTGCAATACGCCGTCAAAACTTTCTAAGCTTGTCGATTATACCATTCCTTTGCCTAACATAAAATCGGAATCGTCGGAAATCAGGCTGGGCGCGCTGATTTCCGGTCAGTTGATGAATTATATCTCCTCCGTTCTATACATCTGCATTGCCCAGGATCATTTTGAACAGACAAAACAACAGCTGGTAAAAACCAAAAAAATCATCGAACAAATCAAAACGGGAAAATAAAGCCATATTTTAAATCTGTTCCAGCCATCTTTTCTTCATAAAATATAAATACTGCAAAAAAATTATAGAAACAATTTTTACAACATAAACAAACCTCCACATGCTGTGCACGTGGAGGTTTATTTGCGGGCAACAGGGCGAATTGCTGTTAAATCTGATTTTCCCCATTTATCCTACGGTCGCGGCGGCGAGGACGAAAACCGACAATAAAATGCCCGAAAATAAAAAAGAAACCGACAAATCGGTTTCTAATTCTGATGCAAACGCAGAGTGTGCGTATACATTGCGTTTGGTGGAGAAGTAGGAACGTAAAACGAATTTTATAAATCAAACTGTTCCGTCAAAAGTTTTGCCCCGATTACCGTCATTGAAATTT
>CASETU010000038.1 GCA_949290895.1 uncultured Bacillota bacterium | reverse complement strand
TGTTTTCGGAGAAACAAATTACGGCTGGAATCTTGAAAGGCTGAATGTAGAAGCGGTGCTTTCAAGTATGCATACTCTTCGCGCAAATATTGCAACTTTCGGTTTTTATAAAGGAAATTATGAATATGCGCTTCAATATAACGAGAATTTCTTTGAAGATACGCTTCGTCCGGATAAGACGGGGAAAGTAATCGGATATCGTATTCTTCCCACAGCGATTCAATATAACAAAGAAGCGAATACGGGTGGAAAAATACATTTTACTTCTCAATGGGAAAATGTGGGTGTAGGTGTTTTGTATAACCGTTATATTTTGGGACTTTCACTTACAGATGCGCAGGGAAAAGAAGTTTATTTTGCCGTAAGGGAAAATTTTGACATTACAAAACTCATTTCGGAAAGCGAACCTTATCTGTTTGCGACTGATTTTAATCTTCCCTCTGCCGCAGAATTGCCTGCAGGTACTTACGATGTGCGTATTGCGCTTGTAGATCCTTATAATAATTATAAAAGTTCTATTGCTATGCCTATTGACGGCAATGACGGTGAGCTGAATTATAAAATTGGCGAAATTACGTTGAAATAAAGGAGTAAAAAGATGGAAAGAATAAAAGGAAAAAGATTACTTGCTCTTGCGCTTGTCATCGGATTTGTTGTTGCGATGCTGACGTTTTTACCCGTTCCTGCGGCAAAAGCTGCTGCAGATGTCGTTTATGATTCGTTCGACGATTATGATACGGCTTATGACAGACAAGGCAGAGAAGGCGGCGTTTATGCTCAGATTGAAACCTGGGGGAGTTCGGCCGGCACGCATGTGGCTGAGGCCGGCGATCCGATAGGGACGGCAGAGGGAAAAAGCCTTCGTTTGAAACAGACGAGTAATGCCATGTATATAGCCTGGGGCAAAGGAATGAAATCAACTTCAGTACTCGATCAGAGCGGGGCCAAATATGTAAAAGTTTCGGTGCGGAATTTAAGTTCGGAAGACCGTGATTTTGGTATTATCGTAACCGATATTCTGCAATCTACGGTTGATTCGTTTGCGTCTGCGGGAAACACGACGCCGGATATGGGGCAGGAACATTGGCAGATAGGATGGAATCAACCTGTCGTTTTGGAAAACACTGACGGTGTAAAATCCGTTGTGAAATCGGTGAACGGGAACTATATTACCATTCCGCATGGGTTCGAGGGAACGCTCAGTATGCCGTTGGATGAGGAATATCTTGTCAATCCGGACTGGTGGTTGCAGGAAGATCACGATTATAAAAACGGCGTATTGGATCTCGAAAGAGTGTTTATGGTTTCCTTTTTTATGCCTGCACGGACAGACGGGATTACATTTGAAGATCCTGACACGTGGTCTGTGTTCGAGGTCGATAATGCAATTTTTGGTTCGGATGATTCCGTGGACAAATTTATCGAGGAAAATGGAGGGTCTGCGGATGAAGCGGTAAAATCCGTCGTAAAGGCAAAAGAAGAGAGCGGCATTGAAGTGGATTACGGAAAGTTAACCGTTACTATAACAGAGGGAACCACAAAAAATGCTTTTACGGAAGGGTTCGATTTGGACGAAAGCACAAATATCACGATAAAGGATACCTATGGTTTTGTTGTTTCGGACGGTAATTCTGTTCTGGAAAACGATATGGTTGCCGAATTTACGAAGGGAATCGATAAATATACTTTCCGCATCGTCGTGACAAAAGACACTGGGGAGGACAACGGTTCGGGAAAAAGCGGTTGTAATTCCGAGATTGGAACGGCTGCATTTACAGGAGGAGGTTGCGCTGTCATTGCCGCGGGAGCGATATTGCTGCTGCGCCGCAGAAAAAATCGGGAGGAATCAAGATGAAAAAGATTTTTGTGTTTATTACAGTATGTTTCACTGCTTTTTTTTCGATTCCGTTTGCTTCCGCAGAGGCGGATATCGTTCGCAACAGCACGTTGTACGCGATCAAAGATTTTTATGAGGTTAACTGGCACAGGGATTACTGGGATGAAGGATCGAGCGCAATCGACGGCGCGGCCGGAGACGTAACGTATACGGAACGCGGCGATGCGATGACCGTACATTATACGGGCGTTTACGAAACCGGGGATAAAAACAATATCATGTGGGGCGTGACCGGGCAGATCGGC
>CASETU010000037.1 GCA_949290895.1 uncultured Bacillota bacterium | reverse complement strand
TGGTGCACGGCAAGCGCTCGCTTCTCGACAAAATGCCGGGCAATTACGACGACAAGTTCGCAAATCTCCGCGCTTATATCGGGTATATGATGTCGCACCCGGGCAAAAAGCTCACGTTCATGGGCACGGAGATCGGACAGTTCAAGGAATGGGCGTATAAAGAAGGGTTGGAATTTTTCCTGCTCGATTACGAAAAGCACCGCATGCTGCATCGTTTTTTCAAGGAAATAAACGAATATTACAAAAATACGCCCGCTTTTTACGAAATCGAGGATTCCTGGGAAGGATTCAACTGGATTTTGGCGGACGAACGGGATAAAAACGTGTTTGCTTACAAGCGGTTCGACAAGCGCGGCAAGGCGGTTTACGTCGTCATCAATATGTCGGGCTCCGATTTAAGCGAGTTCCCGCTCAAGGCGGAGCACGGCAAATATAAACTCGCGTTCGACAGCGACGCCGCGAAATACGGCGGCGCGGGACTCATCAAAAAGCGCGTATTTGAAGCGAAACGTGCCGATAAAAAGGACGTCAATTCTTATATGAAACTTACGTTGCCGAAACTTTCCTGTCAGTATTATGTCGGGAAAGAAGAGGGCTGAACAAAACTTAACGAATACACGATAAAAAATCTTAAAAATATATAAGGGGTAAAAAAATGCTCAGAAAAAAGAAATGTGTGGCAATGCTTCTTGCGGGCGGTCAGGGCAGCAGACTGTACGCGCTCACGAGTAAAATCGCTAAACCCGCCGTATCTTACGGCGGAAAATACCGTATCATCGATTTTCCGCTTTCCAACTGCGTGAATTCGGGTATCGATACGGTAGGCGTGCTCACGCAATACCAGCCGCTCGTGCTGAACGATTACATCGGCAACGGTCAGCCGTGGGACCTCGACAGAGCTTACGGCGGTGTGCATATCCTTTCGCCTTATCAGGGAAAGCTTTCGTCCGACTGGTATAAAGGCACGGCAAACGCCATCTATCAGAACCTACATTTCATCAAGTCCTATTCACCCGATTACGTTTTGGTGCTTTCGGGCGACCATATCTATGAAATGGATTATTCGCGCATGCTGAATTTCCATATCCTGAACGACGCGGACTGCACCATTGCCGCGATACGCGTTCCCATGAAAGAGGCGTCGCGGTTCGGTATACTCAATACGCGGGAGGACGGCTCTATTTACGAGTTCGAGGAGAAACCCAAAAAGCCGAAGAGCGACCTCGCTTCCATGGGGATATACATATTTTCCGCGGACAAGATGTATAAATATCTTGAAGCCGACGCCGCAAACAAGGAATCGCACAACGATTTCGGTAAAGACGTTCTGCCCGCCATGCTGAACGCGGGGGAAAAGATGTATGCCTATCTTTTCGACGGATACTGGAAAGACGTGGGGACCATCGATTCTTTATACGAAGCGAATATGGACCTTTTGGGCGATTCGCCGAAGTTCAACATTTTCGATCCCTCGTGGAAGATCTATTCGAGAAGCCCTCTTTCTCCGCCGCAGTATTTAGGCGAAGGGAGCAAGGTCAACAACAGTATCGTCCTTTCGGGCTGTGAAATATACGGAACGGTGGAAAACTCCATTCTTTCGAGCAACGTCGTCGTGAAAAAGGGCGCGGTCGTGCGCAACAGCATCGTCATGGCGGACGTGGAGATCGGGGAAAATTCCGTTTTGGAATACGCCATCGTCGACGAAAACACCTTTATCGGTAAAAACGTAAAGATCGGCGAGGAAAAGTCGGCGGGCAAGGGCATAGCCGTTATAGGCCGCGAACTTTCCGTCGGCGACAACGTGACGGTGGAAGGCGGCGCGATGGTCGAAAAAAGTCTGACGAAGGAGGATAAGTAACATGAAAGCACTCGGTATCGTCTTTTCCAACATACACGACGCAAACCTGCCCGAGCTTGTCAGATTGCGTACCCTCGGTTCCATTCCCTTCGGCGGCAGGTACCGCCTCATCGACTTCGCTCTCTCCAACATGGTCAATTCGGGGATAACGAAAGTGGGCGTCATTACAAAGCGCAATTACCAGTCGCTGATGGACCACGTCGGAAGCGGTAAGGATTGGGACCTCGCGAGAAAGGACGGAGGACTTATCATTCTTCCGCCGTTCGGCGACCGCGACAGTGATACGCTGTATAATTCCCGTCTCGAAGCGCTCAAGAGCATCACGGGTTTTTTGCGCCACGCCGACGAAGATTACGTGGTCATGACCGACTGCGACAACGTTTGCCGCATCAACTATAACGACGTCATCGAATTCCACCGCATCAATAAAGCGGACATCACGCTGGTTTACAGAAAAAATAAACTCGAAGAAGATAACGCCGTGACGCTCAATATCGATACGGAAAACCGCGTCACCGCGCTCAAATATGAAAACAAGACCGATTCGGAAAACAACGTTTTTGCGAATATTTACGTCATCAAGCGTTCGCTGTTGCAGAATCTCATCATGGATTCTCTTTCCTATAATTACAGGCATTTTACCACCGACTTGCTGTCGGCATACGTCAACAGCATGCGTATCATGGCGTACGAACACAAAGGGTATTTTGCGGCGATCACCTCCATGCAGTCGTATTACGAAAAGAACCTCGATCTGCTCGACGAAAAGAACCGTCACGAACTTTTCGGCGACAGGAGCGTGTTCACGAAGATACGCGACAGCGTGCCCACGAAATACGGCGCATGTTCGGTGGTCAAGAATTCGCTGATAGCTGACGGCTGCGTCATCGAAGGTACCGTGGAAAACTCCGTGTTGTTCCGCGGCGTCAAAGTGGCGAGCGGCTCGGTCGTGAAAAATTGTATCCTCATGCAGAACACCGTGCTCGGCGAGCACGTCACCATGAATTGTATGATAACCGATAAGGACGTGGTGGTGCGCGACAGGCGCGTACTGTCGGGCAGCGAAAATCACCCGTTTTATATACCGAAAGGCAGTATGATATAAAAGGAGCAGAAAAATGGCAGAAAAAAAGAAGAGCGCGTTAAGCGCGGCTGTTACCGAAGAAGAGGGAAAAAAGAACGTTGCGGCAGAGGAAAAGCCGGCGGCAAATGCGGCGGCTCCGAAGAAGAGGGGAAGACCTGCGGTGAAAAAGACGGAAGAAGTTAATACCGCGGCGAAAGCGGCGGAAAAAACCGAAAAAGAAAAAGCGGAAGAAAAACCCGCGGTGAAGAAAAGCGCTCCGCGCAAAACCGCAAAGAAGGCGGAAACGCCCGCGGAAAAGAAGGAAAAAGCGGCTGCTGACGTAAAAGCGGAAGTTTCCGAGAAAAAGGCGGAGGACAAAAAGCCTGCGCCCATGCCGGAAGTAAAAGTCGTCAAGAGAAAGCGGATATTGATCGCCGCGTCGGAATGCCGTCCGTTCGTCGCGACCGGCGGGCTTTCGGACGTCATCGGTTCGCTCCCGCAGGCGTTGGCGAAAAATCCGATGCTCGACGTGAACGTCATTTTGCCGCTTTACGCCTCTATCGGTCACGAATATCGCCATAAGATGGAATACCTCACGAACTTTTACGTGCAGCTTTCCTGGCGCAGGCTGTACTGCGGCGTGTTTAGGCTGATGGAAAACGGCGTGACCTATTATTTCCTCGACAACGAATATTATTTCAAGCGCGGGGGCAACATCTACGGGTTCTACGACGACGGCGAGCGTTTCGCGTTCTTCTCGAAAGCGATCCTCGATACCATCGGCGCGCTGGATATTTTCCCCGACGTGCTGCACGTCAACGACTGGCAGACGGCGGCTTGTATAATTTATCTCCGTTCGCTCTATAATTGGAGTGTGGATTTCCAAAAGATAAAAACACTCTTTACCATTCACAACATAGAATATCAGGGAAAGTTCGGCAACGAAACGCGGGGAGATCTGTTCGGATTCCCGTCCAACATCTATAACTATATCGAATTTGACGGCTGTATCAACCTGATGAAGGGCGCCATCGAAATGGCGGACGCGGTCAGCACCGTCAGCCCGACTTATGCAAACGAGATAAAGGATCCGTACTTTGCACACGGACTCGACGGGATTGTCCGCCGCAACGAGCAAAAACTTTGCGGTATCTTAAACGGTATCGATGTGGAAAGTTACAACCCCTCCACGGATCCGTATATTTTCGCGAATTATTCGTTGAACGACATGTCCGGCAAAAAGGTGTGTAAGGCGGAACTGCAGAAAATGCTTTCCCTGCCTGTGCGCGAGGACGTTCCCGTGGTGTCCATCGTATCCCGCCTCGTGTCGCATAAGGGGCTGGATTTGGTGAAAGCCGTCATCGAACAGTTTTTAAGCGAGGACGTGCAGGTCGTCATCTTAGGAAAGGGCGACGCGGCTTATGAAAATTACTTTACTAACCTTGCACACAGTTACCAGGGCAAGTGCGTGAGCGTCATCGCCTTCAACGCCGACCTTTCGAGAAAGATATACTCGGGCAGCGATATATTCCTGATGCCGTCCAAAACGGAACCCTGCGGGCTTTCGCAGATGATCGCGTCCCGCTACGGCACGGTAGCCGTGGTGCGCGAAACGGGCGGTCTGAACGACAGTATCAAGCCTTATTCCGTGGGCGGAAACGGATTTACCTTCCGTGATTACAACGCGCACGATATGCTTTACGTGCTCCGTGAGGCTGCGCGTACTTACCGCGACAAAACCGTGTGGGCAGACGTCGTCCGCCGCGCGATGGAAAGCGATTTCAGCTGGAACAATTCCGCAAAAGAATACGAAAAGGTTTATAAAAAGATTTCGGGATAAAACCGCCGATAGGCGTTCAAGTTACAAATGCTTACTTAGGTTGAGGAGAAAAAATGCAAAATTTTACCGAAAAAGATGCAACAACGATGATCAAAGGCAAGTTGTCGCGGTACTTCGGCGTGTCGCCGAAGGAGGCTACCAAAGAGCAGATTTATAAAGCCGTGGTGATGTCCGTCCGCGACATTTTGCTGGAGAAAAGAGAAAAGTTTTACAAAAAGTACCGTGCCCAGAACGGCAAGCGCGTTTATTATCTCTGCATGGAATTCTTGCTGGGACAGTCGCTGAAAAACAATCTTTACAATCTGGACGCGGAGGACGCTTTCCGCGGCGCGCTGAAAAATCTGCCCGTCACGGTGGAGGAGCTCTACGACATGGAGCCTAACGCGGGGTTGGGCAACGGCGGTCTCGGCAGGCTTGCTGCCTGCTTTTTAGACGGACTCGCCAGCCAGAACTATCCCGCGATGGGGTATTCCATTTTGTACGAATACGGTCTTTTCAAACAGAAGATCGTGGACGGCTGGCAGATGGAGTTGCCCGATATCTGGCTCCCCGGCGGCGAAGTGTGGCTCACGCAGCGTACCGATTTGACCTTCAAAGTCAAGTTCGACGGGTATATCAAGGAACGCTGGACGGAAAACGGGCTGGTCATCGACCACGTGGACGCGAAGGAAGTGGAGGCGGTCGCCTACGACATGATGGTTTCGGGCAAGGACTCCGACGCGGTTTCCGTGCTCCGTCTGTGGCGCACCCGCAACGTGCACGACTTCGACATGAAGTCTTTTTCGCAGGGCGATTACATGCGCGCCATGCAGGACGATAACGAGGCGGAGCTCATCTCTAAGGTGCTCTATCCCTCCGATAACCATTTCGAGGGCAAGTCGCTCCGCTTAAAACAGCAGTACCTGCTGGTCTCCGCGTCTTTGCAGAATATTTTAAAAGATCATCTGCGCCGTTACGGCTCTATCGATTCTCTGCCCGACATGGCGGCTATCCACATCAACGACACGCACCCCGCGCTGTGTATTCCCGAACTCATGCGGCTTTTGATGGACGAACATCATTATTCGTGGGAAAAGGCGTGGGATATCGTCACGCGCACCGTCGCGTATACCAATCACACGGTCATGAGCGAGGCGCTGGAAACATGGAACGAAGATCTGATTTCCAGAAGACTGCCCCGTATCTATTCCATTCTCAAGGAGATCAATCAGCGTTTCTGCGGGGAAATGTGGAACAAGTTCCCGGGCGACTGGGGGAAGATCGACCGCATGTCGGTATTTTCCCACGGACAGGTGCGCATGGCGAATTTAAGCGTCATCGCATCGCATAAGGTCAACGGCGTGTCCGCGCTCCATTCGGAAATCATCAAGAAGAGTATTTTCAAAGATTATTACGACGTTTGGCCGGAAAAGTTTACCAACGTGACTAACGGCATTGCGTACCGCCGCTGGCTGTGTCAGTCGAATAAGGAGCTTTGCGCCCTGCTCGATGACACCATCGGCAACGGCTACGTCAAGGATGCGGAAAAGCTGGCGGATTTCAAGAAATTCGAAAAGGACGCGAGCGTTCTGAAACGCCTGAATGAAATCAAGCGCATCAAAAAAGAGCAGTTCTGCGAATACGCAAAGAAGACCGAAGGCTATATCGTCGATCCCGACACGGTCTTCGACGTGCAGGCAAAGCGCATGCACGAATATAAGCGTCAACTGCTCAACGCGATGCACATCATCTCGCTTTACAACGATTTGCTGGAAAATCCCGACCTTCCCGTATTGCCGCGCACCTTTATTTTCGGCGCGAAAGCGGCGCCCGGGTATTACTTCGCAAAGCAGATCATCAAGCTGATATGGTTCCTCGCGGAGGATATCAAAAAGCACCCGAAAATCAGGGAAAAACTCAACGTCATCTATATGGAAGACTATTCCGTCTCCATGTCGGAAAAGCTCATGCCTGCGGCGGAAATTTCCGAACAGATATCGCTTGCAGGAAAAGAGGCGAGCGGCACGGGCAACATGAAATTCATGATAAACGGCGCGCTCACCATCGGCACGCTGGACGGCGCCAACGTGGAGATGCAGGAGGCTTGCGGCAAGGACAACATCTTTATCTTCGGTCTCACCGCGGAAGAGGTGGATACCATCTGGAAACGCGGCTATAACGCCACGGAATATTACAGCCGCAACGCTAAGCTGGAAAAAGTCATTGCCGCGATGAACCGCGGGTTCAACGGGCAGTCTTTTTCGGACATCGCGTCTTATCTCGTCAAGGGCAGTCCTGTCGCCGACCCGTATATGTGCATGGCGGACTTCGGGGCGTACTGCGATATCCACAAGCTGGCGAGCGAGACCTATCTCGATAAGAAAAAGTGGGCGAAGATGTCGCTCAACAACATCGCCGCGGCAGGCAGGTTCTCCGCCGACAGGAGCGTAAAAGAATACGCGGAAAAAATCTGGGGTTTAAAGCGGATCGACTGATTTATGAACTACTATTACGATCCGCTCGATACCGCCTGCAAAAGCGCCGTCGGAGGGGTAAAAGCGGGGCAAACGGTTAGATTCACCGTGTTTACCGACGCTTTTTCCTGCGGATTGGTCGTGCAGGCAGACGGTACGGGCGACAGTTGTTATTTGGAAATGTCCGCTTGCGACGGGGGATATTTTTGCGAATTCACCCCTGCAAAGGCGGGCATTTACTGGTATTATTTTAAGCTGGAAAATCAATGCGAACTGGGCGCGGGGAAAGACCTTCGCGCCTGCGTTTGTGAAAAAAATGCTTGGCAGCTTTCGGTCTTTAACGATTACGAAACCCCCGAATGGGTGAAAAACGGTGTGGTGTATCAGATTTTTCCCGACAGTTTTTGCAAATCGGAAAAATTCGCCGCGGTGACGGACAAAAAGCTGCACGAAAGCTGGGAAGAACTTCCCGTTTATCTTCCCGACGAGTGCGGAAAAGTGAAAAACGACGACTTTTTCGGCGGCAATTTCCGCGGTATCGAGGAAAAACTGCCGTACCTTAAGAGCCTCGGCGTGACGGCGGTATATCTCAACCCCGTTTTCGAGGCGGCGAGCAATCACCGCTACGACACGGGCGATTACGAAAAATTCGATTCGCTGCTCGGCACGCGGGAGGACTTTGTCTCCCTGCTCGCCGCGGCGGAAGAAAACGGCATAAAACTCGTGCTGGACGGCGTGTTCAACCACACGGGGGCAGACAGCGTGTATTTCAACAAATACGGCAACTATCCCTCGCTCGGCGCTTATCAAAGCGAAAATTCGCCTTATTTTTCGTGGTATACCTTTTATTCCTTTCCCGACCGCTATGCGTCCTGGTGGGGATTCGATACCCTTCCAGGTGTAAACGAAAGCGATCCTTCGTACTGCGCGTTCATCGCGGGGGAGGAAGGCGTCGTCGCAAAGTACACCGCAATGGGGCTGGGCGGCTGGCGGCTGGACGTGGCGGACGAGCTTCCCGACGAGTTTATCGGCAAGATACGCCGCGCGCTGAAAACGGTGAATCGCGACGCGCTTTTGATAGGGGAAGTGTGGGAAGACGCTTCCGATAAAATAGCTTACGGCGTAAGGCGCAAATATTTTCAGGGCGAAGGGTTGGACGGCGTGACGAATTATCCCTTTAAGGCGGCGGCGATCGCCTTTGTGAAGGAGCGGGACGCAGAGACTTTTGCCAACCTTATCCGCACGCAGATAGACCACTACCCCAAGCAGAGTTTAGACGTTTGTTTCAACGTGCTGGGTACGCACGACACCCGCCGCATTTTAACGGAGCTTGCCGACGACACGCCGAAAACTTCCGACAAACGGGTGTGGGCGGAGTTCCGTCTTAATCAATGGGATTACGCAAGAGCGAAAGAGCGGCTCAAGATCGCCTCTCTTTTGCAATATACCGTACCGGGCGTGCCCTGCGTGTATTACGGGGATGAGGCGGGCATGCAGGGTTTTAAAGACCCCTTGAACCGACTGCCCTTCCCGTGGGGCAAAGAGGACGGAGCGCTGACGCAATGGTACCGCTTTTTGGGCAGGCTGAGGGCGCTCGCGCCCTTCGGCGGCGGAGAATATAAGGAACTTTATTTCGATCGCCGCGCGTTGATTTTCGAGCGGAGAAAAGGAGAAAGCGCCGTCGTCGTCGCGGTAAACCGCGGTTCGAACGAATATTTTTTGCGCTTTGAAGGCAGGATTTTCGAGCTCGTATCGGGCGAAGAATGTATAGACGGCGCAACGGTGCGGCCTTATTTTTACGGCGTATATTATACGGAGCGGATATGAGTTACGAAGAAGTCATAGAGGAGATCGAAAAGCTTTCCGACGAAAAGCTGCGCGCGTTCAACGCGAAGTTGACGCCGACGAAAGACAAGATGTACGGCGTCAGGATTCCCGATTTGAGGAATCTCGCAAAAAAAATCGCAAAAGAGGGCGGGGAAGATTTTCTCTCGCACGAAAAACAATCCTTTGAAGAAAAGATGCTGCACGGTTTCGTGCTGTGCATGAAAAAGCGCGATTTCGCCGCTTTTGCCCGCGACATAGAAGATTTCGCACGGCAAATCGATAACTGGGCGGTGTGCGACTGCGTCGCCGCCACCTGCAAGCAGGTAAAGGCGCATTCTGAAGAATTTTTGCCCGTCGTCAGACGGCTGATTGCAAGCGAAAGGGAATTTCACCGCCGTTTCGGGCTGATACTGCTGCTCGATTACTACGTTTCGCCCCGTTGGGCGGAAGAGGTGTTTTTAAGTTGCGAACGGGTGAAAAAGGGCGAATATTACGTGAACATGGCGATCGCATGGCTTTTGAGCGTTTGCTATGTGAAGATGAAAGAAGAAACGAAAACTTATTTGAAAAACTGTTCTTTGGACGAAGAAGTCCTTAAAATGACAAAGCGCAAGATCCTGGAAAGTTATCGGGTGAGCGACGAAGAAAAAGACTATATCAGGAAAAACGGAGTAAAGTAGAAAAGCATTATGGAAATATCCGAAAGATTGACGCAGGAATTCAAACTGAATCCCACGTATACGGCGAACATCATCAAACTCATCGACGACGGGAACACCATTCCCTTTATTGCGCGTTACAGAAAGGAAATGCACGGGAACCTGGACGACCAGATATTGCGTGAATTTGCCGACAGGCTGACGTATCTCAGAAACCTGGAAAAGCGCAAGGAAGAAGTGCGTTCTTCCATTGCCGAGCAGGGCAAGATGACCGAAGAGATAGAAAAGGCGCTGTCCGATGCCAACACGCTCACCGAGGTGGAGGACATTTACCGCCCGTACAAGCAGAAGAAAAAGACGCGCGCCACCGTCGCGCTCGCAAAGGGGCTGGAGCCGCTTGCCGACATCGTGCAGGCGCAAAACGTCACCGAGGGGACGGCAGAAGAGCTGGCAAAGCCTTTCGTCAGCGAAGAAAAGGGCGTTCTCAGCGAAAAGGAGGCGCTCGACGGGGCAAAGGACATCATTGCCGAACGGATTTCCGACAATGCCGAACTTCGTAAAAAACTGAGAAAAATATTCTTAAAGCAAGCGGAAATTTCCACAAAACTCGTCGCGGACAAGGAAAACGCGGCGACTTACGAAATGTATAAAGATTATTCCGAACCCGTTGCGGAAATCAAGAGCCACAGAGTGCTCGCCATCAACCGCGGCGAGGCGGAAGAGTGCTTAAAGGTAAAAATCGAATTCGACAAGGCGTTCGGCATAAGGATATGCGAAGCGAGCATCGTCAAGGAGGGCTACGTCACGACTTACCTCGTCAAGGAAGCGGCGGCGGACAGTTACGAGCGATTGATCTTCCCGTCTTTGGAACGCGAAGTTCGCGCATATCTGACGGATATGGCGTCCGAGCAGGCGATCAAGATGTTTGAAGTCAATCTGCGCCCGCTCCTCATGCAGCCGCCGCTGAAAAACAAGATCGTGCTGGGGTACGACCCCGCTTACAGGACGGGGTGCAAGCTCGCCGTCGTCAATCAGCAGGGCACGGTGCTCTATAAAACCGTCATCTATCCAACGCCGCCGCACAACAAGGTGGAGGAGTCCAAAAAGACACTCAAAGCCATCATCGACAAATTCAACGTCGAAGTGATTTCCATCGGCAACGGCACGGCGTCCAAGGAATCGGAAATTTTCGTGGCGGAAACCTTGAAGGAAATCGAAAAGAAAGTTTCTTATATCGTCGTCAGCGAGGCAGGCGCGTCGGTCTATTCGGCGTCCAAGCTCGGCGCGGAAGAGTTCCCCGATTACGACGTGGCGGAGCGCAGCGCGGTCTCCATCGCCCGCAGGCTGCAGGACCCGCTGGCGGAGCTCATCAAGATAGACCCCAAGTCCATTGGCGTGGGTCAGTATCAGCACGACATGCCTGAAGCGCGGCTGGACAGCGTGCTCGAGGGCGTGCTGGAAGATTGCGTCAACAGCGTGGGCGTCGATCTCAACACCGCCAGTGTATCGCTTTTGAAGTACGTTGCGGGGCTCAACGCGGGTACGGCGAAAAACATCGTCAAATACCGCGACGAAAACGGAAAGTTCCGCTCGAGGCGTGAAATTTTGAAAGTCAGCAAACTCGGGGAAAAGGCGTTCGAGCAGTGCGCGGGGTTCTTGCGTATCACCGACGGGGAAAATATCCTCGACAACACCGCCGTTCACCCCGAATCTTACGCGGGGGCGGAAAAGCTGCTGGCGCTTTTCGGTTATTCCGATGACGACGTGCGCGCGGGAAATTTGAAAGATTTGCCGAACAAAATCAAGGAAAAGGGCGAAAATACCGTGGCGCAGGCTTGCGGGATAGGCGTTCCCACGATGAACGATATCGTTTCCGAGCTGTTAAAGCCCGGGCGCGATATCCGCGACAGTCTGCCAAAGCCGGTGCTCCGCGAGGACATCATGAGCATAGACGATTTGAAAGTCGGCATGGAGCTTACGGGAACGGTGCGCAACGTGGCGGACTTCGGCGTGTTCGTGGATCTCGGCGTCCATCAGGACGGGCTGGTGCATATTTCCGAAATCACCGATAAATTCATTCGCCATCCGAGCGACGTTCTCAAAGTCGGGCAGGTGGTGAAAGTGCGCGTCATCGGCGTGGATAAAAAGAGAAACCGCATCGCATTGTCCATGAAATCGCCGTCTGCGGAGAAAAAAGCGAAAAACGCTTGACAGATTCTAAGCTTTTATATTAAAATTTTAAAAAACAGGAGGAGAGAATAATGGCAAATATAGATAAAATCAAGGAAATGATCGCGAGCCAGCTTGCGATTCCCGTGGAGCAGGTCACGGAGGAAAAGGAGATCGTCAAAGATCTCGGTGCGGATTCGCTCGATATCGTGGAAATGCTGATGACCCTCGAAGAAGAGTATAACATCACCATTCCCGAAGAAGAGACCGTGGACATCAAGACGGTGGGCGACATCGCGGCGGTACTCTCGAAATATGTAAAATAACCCGTTGAAAGGTGGATAAAGAAAGGCGGCGCACAAGTTGCGCCGCCTTTCTTTTAAAAGCGAAGTAGCATAAAAGCGACGTGAAAGCATATATTGAATTAAGAAACGAAAAGGAGGAAAACAATGTCGTTTTTTTGCAATTTCAAATCGGATAAATGTCCGGGGCCCATTAACGGCAACCCGCTGAACGGACTTTGCGAAAAGGTCTGCATACAGGCAAAAAAAGTTTTCGACGCGTGTATGCGTCAGACGCAGGAAATGGGGCTTGT
>CASETU010000036.1 GCA_949290895.1 uncultured Bacillota bacterium | reverse complement strand
CGCGACCGCCGCGAGCTGTCCGCCCGACGGCTTGCTGCCTTCGCGGCTTTCGAAGTTGCGGGTGGTGTGGCGCACGGAAAGCGCGTTATTCGCCGGCACGTCGCCCGCGCCGAAACACGGACCGCAAAACGCCGTTTTGACGATGGCGCCGTCTTCGAGCAGGCGGGAAATGTATCCGCCGTCCACCAACCCTTTATAAACGGGCTGGCTGGAAGGATAGACGTTGAGGGAAAATTCTCCGTTCGTGAGGGAAGTACCGTTCAGTATTTCCGTTGCCGCGGCGACGTTTTCGTACATGCCGCCCGCGCAGCCCGCGATGACGCCCTGCTCCACGAACACCTTTCCGTTTTTGATTTTGTCCGTAAGGCGGAATGTGCCCTTGCCGCCGAGGAGCTTGTTGCCCTCTTCCTCGGTCTTTTTCAAAATATCGTAAGCGTTTTCGTTGAATTCCTTTATCGTATAGGCGTTGCTCGGGTGGAAAGGCAAAGCGATCATCGGCTCCACCGCGCCGAGGTCAATCACGATACCCGCGTCGTAATACGCGCCCTCTTCGGGACGGAGTTCCTTAAACGCCTCCTCCCTGCCGTGACAGCGGTAATAATCTTTGACTTTGCCGTCGGTCTCCCACACGGAGGAAAGACAGGTGGTTTCCGTCGTCATGACGTCGATGCCGTTACGGAAGTCCATGGAAAGATTTTTAATCCCAGGGCCGATAAATTCCATGACCTTGTTTTTGACGAACCCGTTTTTGAATACCGCCGCGACGAGCGCCAAAGCGACGTCGTGCGGGCCGACGCCCCGTTTGGGTCTGCCCTTCAAATACACCGCGACGATTTGCGGCATATCGACGTCGTAGGTCTTGCCGAGCAGCTGTTTGACGAGCTCCGGACCGCCCTCGCCCACCGCCATGGTGCCGAGCGCCCCGTAGCGGGTGTGCGAATCGGAACCCAGAATCATCGCGCCGCCGAACGCGCGCATTTCGCGCATATACTGGTGAATGACGGCAAGGTGCGGCGGTACGTACGCCCCGCCGTATTTCTTCGCCGCGGAAAGCCCGAAGACATGATCGTCTTCGTTGATGGTGCCGCCCACCGCGCAAAGGGAGTTATGGCAGTTGGTCATGGTGTACGGCAAGGGGAATTTTTCCAGCCCGCTCGCCTTCGCCGTCTGGATAATGCCGACGTAAGTGATGTCGTGCGAAGTGATTTCGTCGAATTTGATTTTCAGTTTTCTATCGTCGCCCGAAGTGTTGTGCGCCGACAAAATTTTATACGCCATCGTGCGGGAAAGATTCGCCTTTTCCGCCGCTGACGCCTTTACCAGCCTGCCGTTTTTGTAAACGCAGGGATTGTTTATCAGCCTGATCATTTCCGTCTCCCGAAAAGTTTTTTATTATTATAACGTAAACCGCCGCCTTTTGGCAAGCGCAAAAAAACGGAAAATCGTTTAAAATTTCTTGATATGCGGAAAATTATATGTTAAAATATTGAAAGATGGGAGGGCGCTATGAAAAGATTCCGTATGAAACAACCGTTTTACATTATCATAATACTCGCGCTAGGTTCAGCGTGCGGCATTTTCGCGGCGGTCTACCACATCGTACAGCTCGCAAGAACGCCTTCGGTCAATACGCCGCGGCTGATCCTGCTTGTGCTCATGATTCTTTTGGCGCTTTTTCTGCTAATTTTGTGCGCGGGGGTGCTCATCTACCCTTATTACACCGTTAAAAACGGCAAGCTGTATTCTTCGATGGGCGTTCTGCACACGTCTTACTCCGTTTCCGAAATTTCCGAACTGACGTACTTCAAAGCACAGGGAAAACTTGTGATGTATCTGACCAACGACAAGTTTTTGGTCATCATGCTGAGCGAAAGCAAACACGAGGCGTTCGTCAAGGCGCTGCGGGAAATCAACCCCCTCATCGTTTACGACAATAAAATTAACGAAAACGATTAAATTTTGTTGACAAACAGTCGCCAAAAGCATACAATGATAACGAAAAGAAAAAAATAACTTCCGGTAGGTAAGGCTACCATAGGGATATGGGTTGCTGCCGCGTAACGGTGGAGACACTGTGAGCTGGTCAACAGACT
>CASETU010000035.1 GCA_949290895.1 uncultured Bacillota bacterium | reverse complement strand
TCTGCGCGAGCATGGCGGTCATCAGCCCCGCGCCGCTGAACGCGTCCACAACGACGGAATTTTCGTCAGGGGCGGCAAGTTCCACGACCTTCTTATAGAGTTTTTCGCTCATTTCGGCATTGACTTGCAAAAAGCTTTGCACGCCAAATTCGTATTGCAGTTTGCCCATCGATGCGACGTAAACGCTTTCGCCGCCGAGCAGACGGAAGTTTTTACCGAAAATCACGTTTGTGCGCGCGTCGTTTACATTGAGATAAAGCGTTACTTTTCCGAAATTTTCCTTGAGTTTTTCGAAGAGATAATCCGTACCCGCCATATCCTCTTTCATGCAGACCATCGTGACGATGTACTGCTCGCTCACCGCGCGCACGACGATGTGCCGCAATTCCCCTTCGTGGGTATCCTCGCGGTATCCGCGGATATGAAATTTTTTTATGTAATCGTTGAAAACGGCGATGATCTTTTCCGCCCACTCGGGGTGAATGGGACATTTTTCCGTTTTGATCGCCCGATGAGAATTTTCCGCGTAAAATCCGATGACCGTTTCCCCGTCCTTATCCGAAACGGGAATTTGCAGTTTATTCCTGTAAGCATAGGGTTTATCGGCGCGGAGCGTAGGCTGAACGTCGGGATCGAACCCCGCGATTTTATGAAAACAGTCGGCGACGGTTTTTCGTTTCATCTTGAGCTGTTCGGTGTATTTGATATGCTGCAGCTGACAGCCGCCGCACTTTTGAAACAGCGGACAAACGGGTTTGACGCGCTCTTCCGCAGGCACCAGCACTTCGAGGACTTTGCCGAACGCGATGTTCTTTTTGACTTTCAGCACCTTATATCTGACTTTTTCGCCTAAAAAAGCAAAGGGAAGAAAAATTACGAATCCTTCTTCCTTGACAATGCCCTCGCCGTTTGAGCCGACGGCGGTTATAAACGATGTTCTTTCGTCGTTTTTCTTTATCATAGGTTTACCTTTTGATGATCCTCGACAGAACTTTATCCACATAGACCTGCGAGACCTTCAGGAATTTATCGTAAACGAGGAAAAAAATGACGGCAGTAAGCGCAAACACAGACCAGAATATGGCTTCTATATTTTCCAGGCTGCTGAGATCATATTCTTTCCCGAAAACATCGAAAGTGAAATCCAAAGGTATTTCCATCACCTTCAGATAGTAAAACACCAACAAAACGCACATCGCCGCAAACCATACGAATTTGATGACGAACCAGACTGTTTTGTTGAAATTTTTCTCTTTCACCGCGCGATTTAAAATCGGAACGATTCCGAAATATAAAAAATACGAAGGAAACACCAACGTAAAGATATTCGCGCCGCTGAAAAGAAACGCGATCGCTCCCCCCGCGAGATACGCGAGCACGCTGCCGAGATAGGAATGCTCATACATCGGCAGCACGATAAACACCGAGGCGACGATCACGGTGATTATATCGATAAATTCAATATACGCCCCCAGCGTTAAAAACAGCGCGACAAACGCCGCCGATATCGCCGAGAGCGCAATGACGCGGCTTTTCATTTATCTGCAGCAGCAACTGCAAAGCATATCCATGCAGCAGAGCGCGGTGCAGAAATTCATCGCCGAAGTGCACGCGTCTCCGCCCATCTGCCTGTCGCCTGCCTGCTGTTCCTTACTGAAATCAGTGTTCCCCGATTTGAACTGTTTTTCGGTGAACTCGATTTTTTCCTTCAGTTTGGTATAGGCTGTGCTGTATTTGCTGTTGGTCGGCTCCATGTTCATGGCGATCTCCAGCTGTTTTTTGCTTTCGTTCGTCCAGTTCTTTTTATAAAACACGACCGATTGCAGGTAATGCCACTCCGCATTCCTGTCGTTGTATTCGTCCAGCTTATCCTGCGCTTCGTTGATCTTTCCCTCTTTCAGGAAAGCTTCCACTTCGGAAAAATCGTAAACGCGGTCTTCCGCGTTCTTCATCTTTTCGCGCGCGGATTTTATTTCGGCATACGCCGTTTCTACCTGCGTAAGCCTTTTTGCCGCTTCGTTGCCGACTTCGCCTTCCATAAAGCGTTCTTCGCGCAACTTCGCTTTCAGTTCGCGGTAAGCTTTTTCGATCTCTTCTTCCGTGGCGTTTGCGTCCACACCGAGAATTTTATAATTTTCTTGCATAGAAACTCCTTTACATGATAGGACTTTTTTTCTTAATTTTATTTTCCGTCATAACCTGTTTGGTCTTGACGCCCAACCCGCGGTTCAAAATGTTATCCGTCAGGTCGTGATTGAAAGAATATTGCAGCTGTTTTGCGTCCTCGGCGACCTGCTGCAAAATCGTACCGAAGGCGTATTCGAGCTCCCTTTCGTACTTTTTGCAAAGCTCCGCTTTATTTGAAACGTCCGCATAAGCGTTGACGAAAGGATTAAAGCGTTTTTTCTTTTTATCTTCGTCAAAATCGTCCAGCGCGTCGATAAGATATATCCACTTGCCGAGATTGTAACTCAAATCCAACGCGACG
>CASETU010000034.1 GCA_949290895.1 uncultured Bacillota bacterium | reverse complement strand
GGAACACAGGCAAGAATTATCAACAATTCTGTTTTCATAACCTTACTTCTATCTCGCCGTCGGCAAATTTGGAGAAATTAAATTCTTTTACGACTTTTTGTCCGCCCACGCAAACTTCCACGTCATACTTTCCGTAAAATCCTCTGAAACCGATAACCCCTTCGGCATCGGTTTTTCCTTTCGTTTCCGTATGCCATACTTTCTGCGTCAATTCTCTCAGTTTATAATAAGCAGGTTTGGGCGAAAGATCAAATCGGAAAAGTCCTGCATGATAATAATTTTCCCCTATCGTCATATCGCCGCGCGACGCTTTGATTTTTTCGGGATCGGGGTTCGCAAGATATGCGTAACCGTCTACTAAATTCCAATATATGATTTGCTCCACATTCGGATGCGAGAACCAAATAGAATAAAGTTTTTCGATCAATTCCGCCTGCACTTCTTCATCGTCGCGTTCCCACGAGTATGCCGGTATCGTAATTTCCGTAATCTGTATCGGCTTTTTGAAATTTGCATAGAGATCGAGATTTTTATAAATCTTTTCGGGATTGAGCGTCAGCTTTGTATCCTCCATTTCCGTTTCCCTTCTGTTAAAAAGATGATACTGCATGCCGATCGCGTCTATTCGGGCGCCTTTGAGCATATTCGCTTCAATATACGCGTAATACTTATCCGTCGCCCGTCCTTTATCTCCCCAGCAAAGCGGCGTATGATCGTTGATACAAAGCTGATTTTTCGGAAAATATTTTTCCGCCGTCTTAAAACACCACTCCACATAATCGGGCTCATCGTAAAAAGCCGTCCGCCCTTGATCCCACTCCATTTCATTCGTAACTTCTATCGTGCGTATCTTTTCGGCATACCGTTCAGCTATTTCGGCAAAGCGGCGTTCCAATTCGCGTTTGACTTCACTTACACTCGCATTATACAGCCACTTCGGAAACGTACCGTCATAAGCAAGGGCGTGCTCCCTCGGTTCGATATCGTGTTCTTCGCAAAATTCAACGCACAAATCCGGCGCGGGGCGGCGATATATTTTCGGACTGTCCTTCGCGTACCGCAAAAAACCCTTTTCAGGTTCCGTCGCGTCCCAGTAAAACGGCACTGTCGCCATATTGAACAATTCCGAAAAATATTTTTTATACGCTTCGTTTTTCTCCCGCGTCTCCATTTCCTCCAACACGAACAGGTTCGCCCCGAAACGAAACTCGTGAGATTTTTGCTTTATTACTACATCTGTATTCGGTATCGTTTTTCCCTGCTTGTCCGTAACGCGAATTTTCGCATTGCCCTTTCGGTTCCGCTCGATCCCTTCTGAGACCCTTTGTTGTACATAATCTTTTTGTTCGTCAAAATAACGCAAAACTTCTCTTCTATTTGTCATACATCGATACTCCCATTCGTTCAATTTTCTTAATTATAACACTTTTTCTCGCGCCAATCCATGCGCGTTTCGATAAAATAGTTTGATTTTTCGAAACAGTTTTGCTATAATTTTAGAAAAACAAAGAAATTATAGTTATGATTTTCGAAAAAGAATCCTTATCGTTCAATATTTTGGAAGTAATGAAATTAAACCAGGAAAACGTCAATATGTGGAATGCGGGAAGAAACTTCGGCGCGCTATCCTTTCGTATTCATGCCGACACGCGATTAAAAACATCGTCGTCGGAATTTTGCGTAAAAGATGATTTTATCGTATACGTTCCGCCGAGACTCGATTATACCCGAATCTCCCGAAAAGACGAGCTGATCGTCGTTCATTTCGATACCATAGACTACCAAACGCAGAATATCGAATTTTTCAAAACGCAAAATCCGGAAAAATTATCGAAACTTTTTCAAGAAATCTTGAATTGCTGGGATAAGAAAGAAATCGGATACAAACTGAAATGTTCCGCTATTTTATACGAAATCTTTGCGGAATGTTATTCACAAAATTTTCAATCGAAAACACCCGATAGCAAAATCCGAAATTCCGTAAAATATATCTATGAGAATTTTAACCGAAGCGACTTGACTTTGCGGGAAATTGCGCAGCGTTCTTATATGAGCGAAGTCTATTTCAGAAAACTTTTCAAGAAAGAATACGGCATATCTCCGCAAAAGTTTATCGTAAATTTAAGAATTCAAAACGCCATAAACCTGATAGCCGCGGGATACTATTCCTTAAAAGAAATTGCCGATATGTCAGGCTACAAAGACTATCATTACTTTTCGTTTGAATTTAAAAAAAAGACGGGGATAACCCCGTCGAAATATTTGTAT
>CASETU010000033.1 GCA_949290895.1 uncultured Bacillota bacterium | reverse complement strand
TTGCCGCGAGGGTGCGCGAGCCGTCGAATTTCTCCCCCGTCATCGACGCGTAAACGCGCCGCGCGTACACATACATGCAGTTGAGTAACAAATCGTAGCGCTTTTTATACCCGTCCGCGGGCGTGCGACCGATTTCGTCGTCGTGCGCGCTGTGAGCGCTCCATTCGTAAAAATTCCAGTACGGCGCGGGAAAGCCGGCGATAAGCCCGTTTTCCTCTACGCGGAAATCGAATGTCTGCGCGATGCGAGAAAGGGTTTGCCCGACTTCCTTGTAAATGCTCTTATCCTTCGTATGCGCGACGTACTCGCTGACCTGCAGAAAATATACCAGCGAGAAAAACGGAATGGGAAAATCCAACCCGCCGGGAAAACACAAACTCAAAAGCCCGTCTTTGCGCAGTCCTTTCGATATATAAACGAGGTTCGCCCGCTGATAGGCATGCCCTTGAAAAGCGTAATATCCGCACAGCATCTGATTGCGGCTGTCCATGGCGTAAAGCGCCTGTTCTCGCCAGGGACAATCTTCGTAATGTTCGTGCATGCACTGTTTCAAAGTATACACGCCGACGTCGTAAATCTTCTGAAAGTCCTTGTCCTCGAATTTTCCCGCAATGCGCCGCACGGGATATTCCACGGGACGAATACCGGCGTAGAAAAGCTCGGTATCGGATGAACAGAAAATTTCCAGATACCTGCCCGCTATCCTGCGGAAGGTATTGACATAGTCGTTTTTACCCTCGGCGGCGACGTATTCTACGGAAAAATCCCGCTCCCCGATGATACGGGGCACTTTGCCGCCGACGAGATGTTCGCCGTAGGCGACGAGTATCTTTTGCTTTTGCCTGCTTTTGAGCGAAATATCCAAAAAACCGACTGTTTCGCGTTTCATGTCTACCAAGAATCCGTTTTGCGTGCGGTCGATGCGGACCTCTCTTCTTGCGAGCATGCGCGGCATTGCCGTCCTGCGAAGGTGCGACTCAGGCTGCTCGGACGACAGGCGGCTCTTTTTATAAATCAATCCGTTGACTACCGACGCGTCGTACAAAAAGCTGAACCCGAGCTGCGCGGTGATAAGCTTTTTATAGCCGTTGCGATAATTGATGTTGCGCCGCGAAACGGTGTTTTCCCCGCTCGCGCAGAGCACGTTTTCGCCGTCGGACACTTCAAAAACGACTTTCGGACGGTCTGCAATGTATGTCTGCGAATCTTCGCCGAAATGCCAGACGACGATCTTCAGTTCGTTTTTTTCCTTTGCCAACCGATCGAGCGCGATCGCGCCGGCTATCTTATAATCGGGAAAGTCCGCCGCCGCGCCGAATGCGGCGAGCCTGCCGTTTAAGTATGCCGTAAAACAGCCGTCGCAGGCGAGCGTCAGCGTAACTTTCCTTGCGTTTTTCGCGTCGAAAAATCCTAAAAATTCCCCGTAGGAATCGGACTCAGGCTCTTCGTCGAGCCATATCCATTTTGCTTTGGAAAACATAGCTTTTCCCCTTATTTCTTTATAAATTTCATTATACAGAAGTCACCCGCCCTTGTAAAGCTGTTTTCGGCAATTTTTCTCTATTATTTTCGTTTCGGCTTTATATTGCTTTTTCCGACAGGCTCTGACTTTTTTCTCAGCCGCGCCACTCTTTTTTTTCGAAACGAAAAACCCCGCCGAAAGGGCTTTCAAGATATCTTGAAAATCCGCTTTCGGCGGGGTTTTATTCTATATCTTACAGCGTTTTGAGATACTTGCCTATCTCCACGCCCGCGACGGCGCCTTCGCCAACGGCTTTTGCCACCTGCAAAAGTCCGCCCGTGCAATCCCCCGCGGCGAAAATGCCGCGGCAGTTCGTAGCGCACCGCGCGTCGATTTTGATGTAATTGCCGTCGGTTTCAAGCCCGATCATCTTCGCAAAATCGTTCGAGGACGCAACTCCTTCCGCGATGAACATCGCGGAAAGCGGGATTTTTTCGCCATCTTCGAGCTCCGCGCCCTCGACCAGCTCGCCGCCGTAAAGCGTCTTAATCTTGCGCTTTTCCGTCTTTTCCCACGTTTCGTCCGTTTCCCGTCCGTCGGTAAACAGCGTGACGTCGCAGCCGATACCCGAAAGGTACTTTACTTCGCCCATGGCATATTTGCCCGTGCCGTATACGCCGACTTTCTTTTTACGGTAAAAGAACCCGTCGCACACCGCGCACCAGCTTACGCCCTTGCCGTCGAACTCCGAAAGCCCGCCGAGCTTGGGTTTGTTGCGCGCCGCACCCGTCGCGAGGAGCACCGTTTTCGCAAAATACTCGTCGGTATCGCTTTTGACCTTGAACCCGCCGTTGTCGTAGGTAATCTCCACGACCTGACCGTATTTCACTTCCGCGCCGACCTCCTTTACGCGGGAAATCCCCTTTTCAAAGAGTTCTTTGCCGCCGATTTGCGCCTGCCCGTAGAAATTTGCGATTTTTTCCGCCTTGTACAGCGAGCCCGCCGCCTGTCCGACGAGGAGCGTTTTATATCCGCCCATCGCCGTGTAAAGCGCCGCGCTGCACGCCGCGGGGCCCAGCCCCACGGCGATCACATCGTAGTTTTTCATGCTTTAGAAATCGACTTTTTCTCCGTAATAAATAGCTGTGAAGAGCTGTGCCATCTGGTCGGGCGTGATGGAGCGCGGGTTGGAGCCTGTGCAGGCGTCGCCGACGGCGTTCTTCGCGATTTCGGGAAGTTTCGCCTTGAATTCCGCTTCGTCGATGCCGAATTCCTTCAGCGTCTTGGGAATATTGAGCTGCTTATTGTAATCGTCGATCTTCGCGCAGAGGGCGAGCATGAGCTCTTCGTCCGTCTTGCCCTTGAGGCCGACAAAGCGAGCGATGTCGCCGTATCTCTTCATCGCGGTAGCGTCTTTGGAGTTGTACTTGATGACGTACGGCAGATA
>CASETU010000032.1 GCA_949290895.1 uncultured Bacillota bacterium | reverse complement strand
TGCCGCGCCAGAAGTTGCCGCCGCCGATGATGATGCCGATCTGCACGCCCATTTCCTTGACTTCCGCGATCTGATCCACCACGCGGGAGATTACCTGTTCGTCCAGCCCGAAGCCCTGCTTGCCTGCGAGCGCTTCGCCCGACAGTTTGATGATGACTCTTTTATATTTCGCTTTCGACATTTCGCTCTCCTTGCCTTGGTTTTTTCCTTATACCAAAAGAAACACTTATTGCAAAAGTGTTTCTTTTCAGTTTTCGGTTATCCGCCGTAAAATTCAATTATTTTTTCATCTGCGCTTCGACTTCCGCGGCGAAATCGTTGGACTTCTTTTCCAAACCTTCGCCCATTTCAAAGCGCGCGAACCTCTTGATGGAAACGTTGCCGACCTTTGCGGAAAGTTCCTTTTCCACCTGCGCGATGGTCTTTTCGGGGTCTTTTACGAATTTCTGGTTCATCACGCAGAAATCTTCGTAATACTTCACGATGCGCCCTTCTACCATTCTTTCGATGATCTTTTCGGGCTTGCCTTCGTTGAGCGCCTGCGCGCGAAGGATTTCCTTTTCGTGTTCCAAAACGTCCGCGGGGACGTCTTCCTTATTCACGTAAAGCGGTTTTGCCGCCGCGATCTGGAGCGCCACGTCATGCGCGAACGCTTTCACTTCGTCGTTGACGTTGTCAGCCGCGATTTCCACGAGCACGCCGACCTTGCCGCCCATGTGGATATAGCTTTCCACCATGCCGTTTTGCGCAACGTATTTTTCAAATCTTCTGATAGCGATCTTTTCGCCAATTTTCGCCGTAGCTTCCACCGTCGCTTCGTTTTTCGCCGCGATGAGCTCTTCCGCGCTCTTCACGTCGTTTTTCAAAACGTAATCGACCACGTCGTTTACGAACGCTTTATACTGATCGCCTTTGGCGACGAAGTCCGTTTCGCAGTTGACTTCCACCATCGCGCCGACGTTGCCTTCGATCTTCGCCGCGACGATACCTTCCGCCGCAATCCTCGAAGCTTTTTTTGCCGCAGTCGCGATACCTTTTTCTCTCAGATAATCGACCGCCTTATCCATATCGCCGTTCGTTTCCGTAAGCGCCTTTTTGCAATCCAAAATTCCCGCGCCGGTCTTTTGACGGAGCGCGACGACGTCACTGCCTGTAAACATAATCGTTCTCTCCTTTATTCAATGATTTTAAGCTGTATGCGCCTATATGTTACGCTTCG
Organism: uncultured Bacillota bacterium; assembly: GCA_949290895.1. Classification (GTDB taxonomy): domain Bacteria; phylum Bacillota; class Clostridia; order Christensenellales; family Borkfalkiaceae; genus UMGS775. Next base: position 4,874 of record CASETU010000032.1, on the reverse strand, counting down.
ACTTCCGCGGTCGCTTCCGCAGCAGCCTCGTTTTCTTCCTTCACTTCTTCCGAATTTTCTTCCGCGGCGACTTCATACTGTTCGCCCTGGTTCGCCTCGATGACGGCGTCCGCAATGACGGAAGAAATCAACTTGACCGCTCTGATCGCGTCGTCGTTGCCGGGGATCACGTGATCCACGAGGTCGGGATCGCAGTTGGTATCGGTGATCGCCACGATGGGAATGTTCAGTTTTCTCGCTTCCTTAACGGCGATGTCTTCGTGGCTGGGATCTACGATAAACATGATGCCGGGCAGGGTGCGCATTTCCTTGATGCCGCCGAGGTTGGTTTCCAGCTTATCCCTTTCGGCTTTGAGTCCGATAACTTCCTTTTTGGGAAGCAGATCGAAATCGCCCATTTTTTCCATATTGTTGAGCTTATTGAGTCTTTCCACTCTGCTCCTGATGGTCTTGAAGTTGGTCAGCGTGCCGCCCAGCCATCTGGAATTGATGTAGTACATGCCGCATCTTTCGGCTTCCTGCTTCACCGCTTCCTGCGCCTGCTTTTTCGTGCCGACAAAGAGCACGCTCTTGCCCGCTTTGACCGACTCGACCACGAATTTATACGCGTTGTTCTCGATGAGATCGACTGTCTGTTCGAGGTTGATGATGTGAATGCCGTTTCTTTCCCCATAAATGTACTTCTTCATTTTGGGGTTCCACTTTCTCGTCTGGTGACCGAAATGAACGCCGGCTTCCAGCAACTGCTTCATAGAAATTACTGCCATTTTGTTACCTCCGTTTTCTCCTCCCCGCGGCCTTTTTAGCACGGCTGAATCCCGCATGAAAAAATTTACGGGACAACGAACGCCGAAAGCCTTCGGGTGCGAATTTTCAATAGCTGATTTATTTTACCATATCTTGCGCGTTTTGGCAAGGATTTTGAGCGAATATTTCTTATTCGCGAAAAATCGCGTGTGAGGCTCGTTTGCGTTCGGTATTTTTCGGATTTTCGTTCAGAACGGTTTTTAATCTTCCTGCTTTTCACGCGCGGCTTTTGCCGAACGCACGATCTCTTCCGCCGCGCTCCGCGCGTTTTCCAGCGCGCGCGTTTCGTAAACGTCCTTTCCTATCGAAACGACGACGCGTTCTCCGTTGCCGCGTTTTTTTACGTCTATCTCCTCTATCAACGCGAGCGGCACGCACGTCCACCCGTTTTTGTAAATAAAAAGCTCGCTTCCCGAAAGTCGGAGCGCGGGCGTCTTTTCCCGCTTTCTATCCGAAACGCACCGCGCGAAAAAAAACGCCGTTGCGAAAGTCATCGTGACGGCCGCCGCGAGCGCGCCCGCGACCCATATCCCCTTTACGGCAAACTGCCATGCGGCGAGCGCGATAAAAAGCGCCGCAAAAAACGCCAGCAGCGCACCGTAAAGTATCTTCTGTTTTTTTCCGTAGCGATTTTCGCAAGCCAAAACGCGCATTTTTTCTTCCATACGTTTCCCCTTTTTTGTTTATTATAGCATCGCGTAACGCTTATGTCAATATAACATATAGGAACGCATTTACGAAAACGAGCAGTCGCCTTAATTTTTTGCGTGGCGCAAAAAATTAAGGCGGGCAGCGTTTTTCGCTTATACGACAAAATTTTACCTTTTGTTTACCACTCCCGCGTTGACACAGCGCAAAAAAATCTGCTATAATAAATAGGATAAATAAAAAAGGAGGGCTGAGGTTGATACCTTACGGCAAATCCTCTGCAGAAGTCCTGAAGGAATTGGAAGTTTCCGAACAAACAGGGCTTAGCGAGGAAGAAGTGATTTCGCGGCGTACAAAATACGGCGAAAACAAACTTGCGGAAAAAAAGAAAAAAAGTGTGTGGGCGCGTTTCTTCGCGCAATTTAAGGACGTAATGATCGTCATTTTGCTCATTGCGGCCATCGTATCCTTCGCCATCGCGATCAAGGAAAACAGCGCGAAAGAATTTATCGAACCCGCACTCATATTGCTCATCGTCATCTTGAACGCCGTCATCGGCGTGGCGCAGGAGAGCAAAGCGGAAAAGGCGCTGGAAGCTTTGAAAAATATGTCCGCGCCCCACGCCCGCGTGCTGCGCGGCGGAGCAGAAAAGCTCATAAACGCGAGCGAACTCGTGCCCGGCGACGTTATAAAATTAGAGGCGGGCGACTTCGTTCCCGCCGACGCGCGGCTGATCAAGAGCGTGAACTTAAAGTCAGAAGAGTCCGCGCTGACGGGTGAGTCCGTCCCCTCGGAAAAGGATGCCGACGCCGAGGTCGGTGAAAAGGCGCCGCTCGGGGACAGAAAGAACATGGTGTTTTCCGGCTGTTCGATCACTTACGGAACGACGACGGCGGTCGTCACGGGCACGGGCATGAACACCGAGATGGGCAAAATAGCCGATATGCTGAGCGGCGAAAAGGAAACGGCTACGCCGTTGCAGCAAAAACTTTCCCAGCTCGGCAAGATATTGGGCATCACCGCCCTCATCGCCTGCGCGATCATATTCGTCGTGGGCGTCATCGAGAAGATGGACGTCATGACGATGTTCATGACGGCGGTATCGCTGGCGGTTTCCGCCATTCCCGAGGGTCTGCCTGCCATCGTTACCATCGTACTTTCGATAGGCGTCACGCGCATGGTAAAGAAAAACGCCATCATCAAGCGCCTGCCCGCCGTGGAAACGTTGGGAAGCGCTTCGGTCATCTGTTCGGATAAAACGGGCACCCTCACGCAGAACAAGATGACTCTCGTGAAAGCATATATCGACGGAAAAACACCGACCGACGTAAGCGGAAACGACGACGAAGAAATCAAAAAACTTCTGCTTTACGGCACGCTGTGTTCCGACGGGACGGTGACGGAAGAAAACGGCAAGGAAACGCACATAGGCGACCCCACGGAGACGGCGATCGTCGCAGCAGCGCTGAAAAACGGCTTGACGAAAGAAGCGCTTGCCGAAACGTATCCGCGCATAGCGGAACTCCCCTTCGATTCCGATAGAAAACTGATGACGACGGTGCAAAAACACGACGGCAAATATCTCGTCGTCGTGAAAGGCGCGTGCGACGTACTGTTTGCAAGGTGCGTTGCGGGCGACACGAAAAAGGCGGCGGAAGTCAACCGCGAAATGAGCGAAAACGCCCTGCGCGTGCTGGCCGTCGCTTATAAAGTGCTGGACGAAGAACCCGCCGCCGACTTCGAAACGCTGGAAAACGGGTTGACGTTCATGGGACTTGTCGGCATGATCGATCCCCCGCGCCCCGAAGCGAAAGCGGCGGTCGCGCTCTGCCGCAAGGCGGGGATTAAACCCGTAATGATAACGGGCGATCACGTTATAACCGCCTCGGCAATCGCAAAGGAGCTGGGCATTTTAACGGAAAACGACAAAGCCATTACGGGAGCGGAACTCGACGAAATGGACGACGCGACCCTCGATAAAGAAGTGGAGCACATCGCCGTATACGCCCGCGTTTCGCCGGAAAACAAGATACGCATCGTCAAGGCATGGCAGAAAAAAGGCAAGGTGGTATCCATGACGGGCGACGGCGTGAACGACGCGCCCGCGCTAAAAGCCGCGGACATCGGCTGCGCCATGGGCATCACGGGCACGGACGTTGCGAAAGGCGCGGCGGACATGACGCTGACCGACGACAATTTCGCCACCATCGTGGACGCGGTGAAAGAAGGGCGCGGCATTTACGCCAACATCAAAAAAGTAGTGGGCTTTTTGCTGGGAACCAACATCGGTGAAGTGCTTACGGTCTTTCTCGCCATGATATTCTGGCAGATATCCCCCTTTATTTCGATACAGCTTTTGTGGATAAACCTCGTGACCGATTCCCTGCCCGCCATCGCGCTCGGCATGGAGAAAGTGGAAAACGACGTCATGGAACACCCGCCTAAGCCCAAAGACGAAGGCATATTCGCCCACGGTTTGGGCGTAAAAGTTGTGATACAGGGTTTGATGTTCGCCGCCCTCACCCTCGGCGCGCTGCACCTCGGCAGATACATCGGCGCCCAAAACGGCATTGATTCCCAAGCCGCAGGCTCTACCCTCGCGTTTATGGTGCTGGCGCTCTGCCAAGTGGTGCAGGCGTACAACATGCGCTCGTCTCATTCCATCTTCAAAATCGGCGTGTTCGGCAATAAAATGCTCAATATCGCCGCAATCGTTTCCCTCGTGATGGTATCCTTCGTGATGCTCGTCCCCGGCGTGAACGACGCGTTCGGCATGACCTATCTGCCTTTCTGGGCATATTTTATCGGTATCGGATTTGCGCTCGTTCCCGTGCTCGTAATGGAGCTGAGCAAGGCGTTCGGCATCATCAAAAAACATCACCGCTGAGTTTTCTTAAAAAAACGGCAAAACCGTTAAACGGTTTTGCCGCATAAAGAAAAAGGCGGAGCGTTTTGAAAAACGCTCCGCCTTTCGTTTTTTTGTTTTTATTCGCCTTTGCAGCAATCGCAGTCGCAATCGTCGTCGCAACCGCATTCTTCCTCTTCGTCGAGCACACGGCAGAATTCCTCGTACACGTCGTCGAGCAAATCCTGGTCCTCGATGGGCAGAAGTTCGCTTTCCTCGCCCTCGCCGTCGGCGACTTCAAAGATGATGAGCTCGTCTTCGTCGACGCCTTCGATCTCCTCCGCGGGCTGGAACGCCGCATAATAAGCGTTTTTGAATTCTATAGTGCCCACGTGGTAGAATTTCATCTTTTTGCCCGACTCGTCGGTCAGTTCCACGATTTCGTCTTCGCAATCGCAATCACAACCGCAACCGCAGTCGCAATCGTCTTCCGCACAGTTGCAGACTTTCTTTTCTTCGTCTTTCATTTTTCTTCTCCTTTCGATTTTTTGCTTTTCAGATAACCTTCGAGTAT
>CASETU010000031.1 GCA_949290895.1 uncultured Bacillota bacterium | reverse complement strand
TCCATCGGGTTGCGTTCGGGATCCCAGCCGTTGAAATCGCCCACGACGGAAACGGCTTCCGCCCGCGGCGCCCACGTCCTGAAAAAGACGCCTTTTTTACCTTTCGATTTGCCGAAATGCGCGCCGAGAAATTCATAAGCCTTATAATTCGTGCCCTGATGAAACAAATATACGGCCAAATTGTCTTCCATAGTCACCGCCTCTTCAGATGAGTTCTAAATTTGCCGCAGCTTGCAATAAGCCGCGGCAAACGCTTTTAACAGATAAATTCTTCTTTTTTCGCTTTTGCCGATTCCATTTCCGCCTTGGTCTGCTCGTATCCCATTCTGCCGAGCAGCGCATAGGTCGCGTTTTTACCCGCTTCCACGCCGGGCTGGTTGTAGGTGTCGATCTCCAGCATCTCGCCGCAGAACGCCGTTTCCATTTCATAGAAATACAGCAGTTCGCCAACGGTGAACGCGTTGACTTCCGGCAGATAGATCGTCCTGTTGAGCCGCTGAGAAACGGTGAGGGCGTATTCCGTCGCCACGCGCTCCGCCTGGATAAGCTCGTTCATCGTGTGCCCGCAGAGGAAATTGACGTCGGGAATTTCCTTGCACCCCTCGGCGATCTCCACCGATTCGCGGTAATTGTCCACGGCGAGGAAAGTAACGACCTTGTCGAAAGGCCCTTCCCTGTAAAGCTGCACCTGGGAGTGCTGGTCGGTAACGCCGAGCGCCTTGACGGGCGTCTGCCCCGCGTAGACCTTGTTGCCGTTGAAATCGTCCGCCTTGCCAAGGCTTTCCGCCCACAGCTGGCAATACCAGTCGGACATATAGCGAAGAGAATCCGCATACGGCATCATGACGGAGATATTCTTGCCTTTTTTCATGGAGATAAAGGAAAGCACCGCAGACATGAGCGCGGGATTCTTTTTATAGTTCTTTTCTTTGCAGAGTTTGTCCATAAAAGCCGCGCCCGCGAGCATCTGCTTGATGTCGATGCCCGTAGCCGCCGCGGGGAGCAACCCGACGGGACAGAGTTCGGAAAATCTGCCGCCCACGCCGTCGGGAATGTAAAAGGTCTTGAATCCTTCCGCTTTGGCGAGCTTGATGAGGTTGCCCTTGCTCTCCGACGTGGTGGCGATGATGTAATCCTTCGCCTTATCGCCGAGTTCCTTTTTCAAAATATCGTAGATGATGAGATACTGCGACATCGTTTCGCTGGTGGAACCGCTCTTGGTAATGACGTTGAACATCGTCTTTTTCACGTCGATCACGTCGAGCAGAGCCTTCATTCTTTCGGGATCGACGTTGTCTTCCACGTAGAACTTGGGGCCCTTGCGCTTTGCTTTGGGCAGATCGTTATAGTGCAGGTGGTTGAGCGCCTGCATCACCGCGATGGGACCGAGCGCCGAACCGCCGATGCCGAGCACCACGAAATAATCGAAATTCTTTTTGATGTCCTTCGCCGTGGCGAGAATATCCGCAACGACGTCTTTTTGGTTGTAGGGCAGTTCCGTCCAGCCCATCATGCCCGTGCCGCGCTTATTCTGCACGCGCTCGAACGCCTCCGACGCAAGGTCTTTCTTCGCGCGAATTTCCGCCGCGGAAATGCCCTGCTTGCTGCCGACGAACTCGTCGGTCATATTGTTGTAGTCCATTCTTAAGCGCATGGACTTCTGCCATTTTACGTTGAGATATTTTGCTTTCATGTAAAGCTCCTTTTTTGCTTCTGAATCATAATCTATTTTAATATAAAAACAAGCCGTTGTCAATACTAATTTTGTTATTTTTTGTCAATTAGGGTGCAAAAAACGCGTTTTTTCATTTTTTAGAAAAATTGTTGAAAATAATGTTTTTTATTATCGGATTCTGTGAATTCGACCGCTGTTAAAATGTGAAATTTTTACGCAAAAAACGCCCGCCTTTCACATGGAAAGGCGGGCGCGCCGCAATCGTTTTTTCGCATTTTTCGAGCGCGGCGTTTTCCTGCACCGAATCGCTCGCTTTTTTCTATCGCGCCGCGGCGTTTTCGCCGTATCGCCGCGCAATTTTTTACCGTAAGTTTTCCGCGGAGAGGTTCCGCTTAAAAAATTTTCGCCGCGAGTTCGTTTAAAAATTCCACGCTCTCGCCGAGTTCCTTTTCCTCGCCGTAATCGCCCTGATACGCTTCCACGAGCATTGCGCCATCGAAGGCGGCGTCCTTCAGCCTGCGGAAAAGCTCCGCAAAATCGAAGGTACCTTTGCCGGGCAGACACATCTTTCCGTTTTCGTCGATGTCGGAAAGGTGCACCGTGGCGATATTGCCTTGCATATCGTCTATGTAATCGCCGTAGAACACGCCGCTTTGCCGCGCCTGCTTGATGTCCAGAACGCCTTTGAGCGACGGGCACCGCGCCTTGACTTCCTTGAAAAAGCCTTTGAAGTTATAATAGCACCAGTGCACGTTTTCGTAACACAGCGTGACGCCGTATTTCGCGCAAAGATCGATGATACGCTGCGTCGTCGCGGCGATTTTGTCGTAATCGAGTTTTATCGGCGTATTTTTCAGGCGCGCAACACCGTGAAAGGTGTAATGTTTCGCGCCGATCTCCCGCGCCGCATCCAGCGCGCCGACGAGCATTTCAAACGAGTCCTCCGCCGCGCGGGGATTCACGCTGTAAAGCTGCGGTTCGAACTGCGTAGTGAGCGTATGGAAAGAATGAACTTTCGTTTTTCCGCTCATGCGCGAGCGGAGCACCTTTCCGAACTCCCCGTTATATTCTCTGTATGTCGATAAAAACACTTCCGTGACGGGGATATGCTCCTCGCAAAGATAGCCGAGCGCGTCTTCCGTGGTCTTACGCACGAAAAGCGACGCCGTGGAAACGCCGATGTCCATGGTTTATACTTCGGGATCGATGAGACCGAGATCGCCGTCCTCCCTCTTATAAAGTACCTTTATGCTCTGCGACTTCAAATCGAAAAAGATGAAGAAGGAATGCCCCAGCATATCCATCTCCTCCACAGCCTCCTGCACCAGCATGGGCTTTAACTTGAATGTCTTTTCCTTGACGATGCGGTCGCTGTAAACGACTTCTTCACCTTCGGGCTGATAGACCTGCTGTTCTTTGAAAGCGTTGTTCTTCTGCGCCTTGTCGAACTTGGTGCGGTATTTTCTGATCTGACCTTCGATCTTGGGCAAGATTTTATCGATATTGTCGTAAAAATTATCGCTCGTCACCTGCGCGCGGATGAGCCTGCCTTGGTAATCGAGCTGTATTTCCGTTTTTAAGGAGACGTTTTCCTTTTTGAAATACACTTTGCACGCCGTATCGGATGTTTCGAAATATTTG
>CASETU010000030.1 GCA_949290895.1 uncultured Bacillota bacterium | reverse complement strand
TCGTCGATGAGCGCGACAAACGTTTCGAGGTCGTATTCGGGATTTCCCGTAACGACGTATTCTTCTTTATAATCGTCGTCATCTTCGCCTTCAGCGGGTTTATCCGCCTCGTTTACCCATTTCACATTGCCCTGGAAGGGGAAGGAATTTTCGGGAGTGGTGAAGGTGTAATCTCCGGTAAATTTCTTGGTAGCGTAATCGAAATCGTAACCCGCGGTGATCCAGGTGGAACGCAAATCTTTCGCCGTCGTCTTATAGAGAATTTCTTCCCTTGCGGCTCTGTATTCTTCTTCCGAAAGGTTTTTATCTTCGCCCAGTGCGGCAATCTGCGCTTCCTGTTTGTCGTCTACGCCCAGAAGGAGGTTATAAACGAACCCGTATCCCGCATAGGGGTTGTACACGACGGGCGAAGAAGTGCTTGCGCCGTCGATGGTCGTTTCGTAATCGCTCACGCTGCCGTCCTTCTGCGCGTCGTACATTTCCTTGTAGTTCGCCTGAAGATCTTCATAGGAAACAGCCGCGTAAATTTCCGCCGTCAGCGTCTTTTCGTATTTTTCAATGACGAGCGTCTCCTGATTAGAACGGAGCGTGTCGTTATAATATTCCGTATCGTAGATCGATTCGGTGTTATAGTCGAAATCTTCGCCGATGAGCCCGTTGCCCTCCAGCAGGGAAACGACTTTGTTGTAAGCCTTTTTGGTTTCCGCGTCGGTGGTCACATATTTGTCGTCAAACCCCGTCACAACGCCTTTCGACAAAAAGCCTTTGGAATTATAGTCGTAATAGAACTTGAGGTACGTATCGAACCCTTCGTGAGGCGGTTCGTAATTCGCGGCGTCGGTGGGCGCAACGCGGGTGGTTTCGGTGATGGTCTCCGTTTCCTTTTCTTCCTCGTCGTCCGTATCCTTATACTGTTCGATGAGGTCGTTAAAGGACTTGTTGGTGTTATAGAGCGCCTCCGCCTTCTCCTCCTCGTCGAGATAGGTTTCGGGGTTGAATTTGTTTTCTTCGTTCACCAGGGTTTTGTATGCATCGTCGTCCGAGAAGTCGAGCATGGCGTACTGCACTAAAATAGCGTTGTTCACCAGCTGTTCCATCAGCATTTCAAAAGCCTGTTTCTGGGTATAAGTGCCTTGCTGCACGTAAGAATACCCGTAATTGAGGTACATCATGACCAAGTCTTTTTTGTAGATCTTTTCCACGGGTGCGCTCTTATCGATCTGCACCGTGGCAACGACCTGATTCATGTCCCTTTCGTTATCGGTGGCGATAAGGTTGCAACCGCCGAATACCGAAAGCCCCATTACCAAAGACAGCGTGCCCGCCGCCAGCATTTTCAAAAACTTTTTCATTAACGTCACTCCCAAAGGATTCGCAAATATTTCTTTACGTTTCACGCGCAGAAAATCGCCTTGACACGCACCTGCGCGCGAAAACTATAATTTCACGTATAATTGATTTTAGCACAAAGGACGAAAATTTGCAATGATTTTCATTAACTTTTTGCCCCCGCCCCGCGAAAACTTGACGCGCAGGCGAAAAATTCCTTCAAAAGCGCGAGCATTTCGCCGTTGCTCTTGTTAAAAGCGTCGAAACGCACCGCAGGGCACACGCTCATATCCAGCCGCGCGTCCCGCTTATACCGCTCCAGCGCCTCGCGCAAGCCGCCGTCCCCGAGGCAGGAAAGCTCCGTAAAAGTCACTTCGCAAAGTTCATGCCGCACGGTTATGGTCTTTGCGCCGAATTTCGCCGCCATGCTCTTGACCGCCGCGATGTTGATTAAATCTTCCACTTCCATCGGCAGTTCGCCGTACAGATCGGCAAGCGAAGAGCGCACCCGTTCTTCGTCCTTGCCCGAAGCGATCTCCGCGATTTCTTTATAAGCGTCCATGCGCAGGGAGGGCGAATCGATATATTCTTCGGGGATATACGCCGAAACGCGGATATCGAGTTCCGCGGCGACGGCGGGCGCTTCGCCCATCTCCTCTTTAAGCAGTTTCGTGTAAAGCTCGTAGCCGACTTTGTCCATGTGCCCGTGCTGTTCCCTGCCCAGCACGTTGCCCGCGCCGCGTATTTCCAGATCGCGCATGGCGATCTTGAATCCGCTGCCAAGTTCGGCAAATTCCATGATGGCGGTCAGCCTCTTATACGCCGTTTCGCTGAGCACCTTTTCCCGCTTGAAGGTAAAATACGCGTGCGCCAGGCGGTTGCTCCGCCCCACGCGCCCTTTGAGCTGATACAGCGTGGAAAGCCCCAAACGGTCGGCGTCGATGACGATAAGGGTATTCGCCCGCGGCAAATCCACGCCGTTTTCGATAATGGTGGTGGAAATCAGCACGTCGCTTTCCCCGCGGTAAAACTCCATAACGGCGTTTTCCAAAGCGCTCTCGTTCATCTGCCCGTGCGCCACGGTAAAGCGGATTTCCGGCAAAAGGTCCTTGAGCCGCTTTGCAAAACTGTGAATACTCTCCACGCGGTCATACAAAACGAACGCCTGCCCACCGCGGTTTATCTCCCTTAAAATCGCGTCTTTGAGCAGGGTGTCGGTCTCCTCCGTGACGTAGGTCTGCACGGGAAGCCGTTCCTTCGGCGGCGTGTTAATGGTGCTGATGTCCCGTATGCCCGAAAGGGACATGTGCAGCGTGCGCGGAATGGGCGTGGCGGAAAGCGTGAGGGTATCGACGTTGTTTTTCAACAGCTTTATCTTTTCCTTATGCTCCACGCCGAAACGCTGTTCCTCGTCGAGAACCAGCAGTCCGAGATCCTTAAAATTCACGTCGGAACTCAAAAGGCGGTGCGTGCCGATGACGAAATCGACCTTTCCCTCCTTGAGCGCCTTGATGACGGCGTCCTGTTCTTTTCCGCTTTTGAAACGGTTGAGCACGGCGATGTTCACGCCGAAGTCCTTGAACCGCTCCACGGCGGTGTTATAGTGCTGCTGCGTCAAAATGGTCGTGGGCGCGAGCAGCGCCGCCTGCTTGCCGGAAACGACGGCGCGGAACACCGCGCGGAAAGCCACTTCCGTCTTTCCGTAACCCACGTCCCCACATATCAGGCGGTCCATGACCTTTTCGGAGCACATGTCCTCCATGATGTCCTGCGACGCCTGTTTTTGGTCTTCCGTCAGTTCGTAGGGAAAGCGCGCTTCGAAAAGCTCCTGCATTTCGGAATCTTCCGTAAAGCGGAAGCCCTTCTTTTCCGACCGCTCGGCATAGAGTTTTTTGAGGTCTATGCTCATCGCGCGTATGGACGCCTTTACCCGTTCCTTGATGCGGTCGAATTCCTTTCCGCCTATTTTGGAAAGCGGCGGCTTTTTCTCACCGCCGAGATAGCGCGACAAACTGTCCATCTGTTCGACGGAAACGTATAATATGTCCCCGCCGGAATATTCCACGGCGATATAATCTTTCGTGCCCTCGGTGGTGGAAATGCGTTTCGTGCCGCGCACGACGCCGATACCGTGCACCTCGTGCACCGCGTAATCGCCCACTTCCGGCGCGGAGAAAAATTCGCCCTTTCTCCTGAGCTTTTTCTTTTCCGGCCTGCGGGCGAACAAGTCTCCGCTGCCCACCACGACCAGTTTGACATCGTGATAGATGAACCCGCTGTCCAGCTTGCCGCTGACCACGGAAACGCCGGCTTTGCCGCTTTTCGCGCTGTCCACCGAAGAGGCGATGCCCATGTCCGACAAATCGCCGTTGATCTTTTTCGCCCGCTCGGGGGTATCCGCGACGACGACGATGCGATAGCCCGAAAAGAGCCAGTTGTTTACGTCCGCGGCAAACTCGTTGAATTTCAGCTGATATTTCGCAACCGTGCCGCAACGGAGCGTAAAGGTCTTTAAGGGATTGAAAAACGGAATGGCAGTCGTCAGCGTCTGCAGAGCCGCCGTGCGCTTTGCCGTGAGCGAGCACAAAAGCTCGTTTTTGTCCGCAAGCTGATAGAACGCGAAGGGAAACGCCTCCCCCGCGGCGAGCAGGTTTTTAAAACGCTCTGCGTGTTCCTGCAACAAAAAGTCCAGCCCGTCGGAAAGCTGTTTGCATTCGTCGAAAAACACTATGGCGTCCTGCGGCAAAAGAGAAGTGGAATCCGCCGTTGCGTTTTTCAAGAGGGGCATCAGCACGGAAAGCCTGCCGTCCGAAACGCCGCTTTGCAAAAGCTCGACGAGCTCCCCCGTCATGACGGAAAGTTTCGCGTGCGCTTCGGCGGTCTTTGCCGAAGCGCACGCCTTTTTAAGTTCTTCGATAAGCGACGGGATTTCGCTTTGCTCAATGACGACGTCGGTGGCGGTGAGGATTTCCACCCGCTCCTTATAGCCCTTGTTTTCGCGGGTCTCGGGGTCGTATTCCTTGACGCTCTCTATTTCGTCTCCGAAAAAATCGATCCGCCACGGATATTCGGCGTTGACGGCAAATACTTCCAAAATATCGCCGCGCAGGGAAAAGCGCCCTTCGGAATCGCATATTTCCTCGCGGACGTACCCCATTTTTACGAGTTCTTTCACGACCGCCTGCGGCGCGATCTCCTGCCCTTTTTTCAAAGAAAGCACCGTCAGCCGCGCGGGAAAAAGCTGCAGGAGCGATTCAAAGGTGGCGACCGCCGCGCGCGCGCCTTTCGTCACGGCGTAGAGGCCGTTCAGCCTTTTGAAAAGCGAGTGTTTGGAAAGCGCCTTGTTATACAAAAGCACGTCGTCTTTCGGGTAGATGACGGCGACCTTCTCTCCCGAAAGAGCGGAAATTTCCGCCGCCGCCTTTTCCAGCGAAAGCACGTCCTTGCAGATGTAGAGCGCGAACCCGGGCGCCGCTGCGGCGAGATGGCATTTTACGGAGAAAGGCGCGTTGAAAACCGCCGAGGGTATCCCCCGACGGAACGTTTCTTCCGCTTCGGCGAACATGCCGCCGACGTTTTCGCTTTTCATAATGTCAAAAAGCATGCTTTTCTCCGCAAACTGCCCGCCGCAGCGCGGCGGGCAGGCATTTTACCGTTTTATTTTTTGTTGTACTTGAGCATGATACCGTCGAGAGGTAAGCCCCGCGCGAAATCCGCCGCCGCAAGCCCCGCGGCGTGCACTGTTTCGGCAAACAGCGGATAGTCCGCTTCGGGAATGCCCGACAACACGTAATTGATGAGCGGGATATTTCCCTCGCCCTTGAATCCTATGCGCACCCGCGCGAAATCCTCTCTCCCGAGTTCGGCGACGATGTTGCGCATGCCGTTGTGCGTGCCCGCCGAACCGCTCTTGCGGATACGGAGCGCGCCTTTGGGCAGGTCGTAATCGTCGTAAAGCACGATTAAATCCTGCGTGCCAGCCTTGTAATAGGCAAGTAGCTCCTTAACGCTCTCGCCGCTTAAGTTCATATAGGTCTGCGGCTTTGCCACCACGACCTTTTCGCCCTTCAAAAACCCTTCCGCCACCAGCGCGCGACACTTTTTGTGCTTGAACGCCAATCCGAGTTCTATCGCCGCGTCCTCCGCCGCGACAAAACCGAGGTTATGATAGGTGCGTTTGTATTTTTCTTCCGGATTGCCCAGACCTACGATAATTTTCATCTCTTTCGGAAAAGGAAAGCCGCTTATATAAGTAAACGGCTTTTTTCAAAATCAGTCTTCGTAAATGGTGCTCATCGAGGAATCGGAATAAATCTTGGTGATCGCCGCCGCAAAGAGTTTCGCAACGGAAAGCACTTTGAGTTTGGGGCAATCCTGAAGTTTATCCGAAAGGTCGATGGTGTCGAGCACCGCGACTTCCTTGATGGGCGACGCCATCAGCCTTTCGAGCGCGGGACCGCTCAAAACGCCGTGCGTACAGCAGGCGTAAACTTCCTTCGCGCCGTTTTTGATGAGCGCTTCCGCACCCTGGCAGATGGTGCCCGCCGTGTCTATCATGTCGTCCACCATCAAACAGGTCTTGCCCGTCACGTCGCCGACGATGTTCATGACTTCGATGGCGTTCGCTTTGGGACGACGCTTGTCCACGATGGCGAGCGGGCAGTTGATGGAAGCGGCGAAGTTTCTCGCCCTGCCCACGCTGCCGACGTCCGGCGAAACGACCACCCAGTCGTCGTTCTTCTTTTTCTTATAATATCTGCTCAAAATGGAAGAGCCCAGCAAGTGATCCACGGGAATATCGAAAAACCCTTGTATCTGCGCCGCGTGCAGGTCCATGGTAAGGACTCTGTCCGCGCCCGCGCTGGTCAAAATATCGGCAACGAGTTTTGCGGTGATGGGGTCTCTCGAACGCGCCTTTCTGTCCTGCCGCGCATAGCCGAAGTACGGAATGACCGCCGTGATCCTGCCCGCGGAAGCGCGCCGCGCGGCGTCGATCATGATGAGAAGTTCCATCAAGTTGTTGTTGACGGGCGCGCACGTGGATTGGATTAAAAATACGTCCTTTCCGCGAACGGTTTCGCAAAGGTGCACGGAGATTTCCCCGTCGCTGAACGTGCCGACTTCGATATCGCTGAGAACGGTTTTCAGTTCTTTCGCGATGGCTTCCGCCAGCGGTTTGTTGGAATTGCCCGCAAACAATTCGATTTCGTTACCGTGTGTAATCATTTTTTTCTAAGACCTC
>CASETU010000029.1 GCA_949290895.1 uncultured Bacillota bacterium | reverse complement strand
TAAAAGCGCACTGCCTTGCTTGCAAGGTATAGTGCGCTATACTTATTTCTGTTGCTGTGGTAAAATTCCCTATGGGAACTGCGGTAAATTGGAAGGCTTTTGAAATTTCGATTATTTCTTGTTTTTATTTGTAACTTTCGTTTCTTCCGCCGCAGCATCTTTCGGCTTGATGCACAAGACTACGATGAGCCCGATGAGCGCGAGCGTGCCGATGGACAGGAACACGAGCGACCAAATGTTATTCAAGAACCAGTTCTCTTCGCGGGGCACGACCTTGACGGGCGTGGACTGCGCTTCGATGACGGTGGACGCTTCCGCAAAGCGCGGGCTTTCCTTTTCATAGATGGTGAGCGTGATCTTATAATACCCGATTTCCGCGGGCGTAAAGGTCAAAGAGCCGTCGTAAGCGTACTTGGAAAACTCTTTATATTCCTTTTCGTTTTCCTCTTCGTCCAAATCGGCAAGCGCGGGAATTTCCACCCAGTTGCTTTCGCCGTCCTTGGAATATTCGAGTTTATATTCGGAATCGTAATTGAGCGCCAAAACGGTGAATTCCGTCGCAGTGAAGGTAACGCCTTTATAAGCCGCTTCCTGCGAGTCCGCCGCCTGCACTTCGATGGGCGCGTCGTTATAAACTTCAAACGTGAACACGTAGTTCTTATCGACGATATTGCCGTCCTCGTCCACGATCTTGTCCTTATCCATTTCGTTGCCGTCGGCATCCTTGAATACTACGTAAAACTCGTATTTCCCTTCGCTTGCAACGGGGATTTTGAAAGAGGAAGTGCTCGTCCAATCCGCTTTCTGCGTGCGGTAATAAACGGTATAAGAAAGATCATCGTACGGCGTGGTGTCGTCTTTGATGAAACCTTCCATCGAGGGAATTTCGAGATAGTTGCCGGAACCGAGGCGGATATAATGTTCTTCCGTCAGAATTTCGCCGTTTTCGCCGAGGACTTCATATTCTTCCCTCGTCGCCCTGTAGAGCGCGTCTTCAAAGGAAGCCTTTGCTTCGGCGGCGTCCGCTTTCACTTGCGGTGCGGTTTCGTCCTTGATTCCCTTTAACGTAAAGGTGTTGTATACTGTTTCGACTTCTTCCTCGTCCACCGTTTCGGTGGTGACGACCTTGAACTGCACCTCTTTGTCGAGGGTCTTCAAGCGGATCGTCTTGGTAGTGGCGTTGTCGAAGTAAATGTCGTTTTCATAAGCTTCGTCCACCGAAATTTTGAAATCGGAGGAAGAATTTTCACTCTTGTCGATGGAATATTCCGTAAAGGAAACGGTGATGTCCGAAGCATAGCGCCTTACGATGGTGCCCGCCGCTTCGCCGTTATAGAATTCTTTATCCAACAATACGACCGACTGCACGGGAACGATCTTGTTTTCGCCATCGAGCACGAAATCCTGCTTTATGCCGTTTTGCGAAATGAAATCGACATAAAACGACGTATCGGAACCGGCTTCGTCGGAAACGAAAGCAAATTCCCCTACGACGTTGCCGCCGAACATATATGGCTTATAATTCTTGTCCGCAACGGGAATTTTGGTGCCGTTGACGTCGATCTCGAAAACAAACCCGTCGGCATCGTTTTCGATGTTGAGGGCGACGGTATATTCGTTTCCGCTGAGCGCGACCGTTACGGGGTCTTCACCGTTGACAAATACCTTATCGCCGTCGAAAGATATTTTCAATTCCACGTCGGTGCTGTATTCGGGCTTGTCCGCCGTGCCGACGTCGACGCCGTTCACGTCGTAAGAATCATAGAAAAAGCTTAAGGAAAACTTTCCCGCATAGGAAAACTTTATGCCGAAATCGTTGAGTACGAGTTTTCTTTGGAATTCCGCTTCCGCCTTGTTCTCCAACGGAAAAACGAGTTTTCCGTCCTTGAGTTCCGCCGTGGAATCGGACGTGCTGTCCTCTTCGGTCACCTTGAAATAATCGGAAGTGGTATTCGCCGTTTCCGTATCGTCCGCAAAAGCCGTGAACGCAAACGCTCCGAACGTCATGGCGACGATCAGGGCGAGAACGCCGATAAATATCTTTTTATGCAAGCTGATTCTCATGTAAATGCAAGCTCCCGTATCTTTATACTATAAAAGCATATAGCTTAATCTATTTTAATATAAAAACGTCCGTTTGTCAAACTACTTTCGCGTTTTTTTTAATTTTTTTGACGAATACGCGCAAAAGCGGCGCACCTTTTTTACGCGCGGCGGCATAAGATGACAATATGACGGGCGCGAGGGGAAAATTCCGCTCCGACCTCCCATCGAAACGGCGGTTTTTCTCTCCTCGTCCACCATTCGTCGGCGCCGCACATATCTTACAGCAACAAGGCGGTTTTTCGAACCGCCGATGACATCGGCGCCGCGCATTTTTACATATGAATATCCTGTTTCTGACGGCGACCGCCCTGACGGTGAGCGCGGACTCCTTTTTCTGCGGATTCTCCCTTTCGCTGACTTCCAAAAAGAAGTCCGAGATCGTAGCGGGCATCGTACTCACGGTGTTCGCGCTGTGCACCGCCGCAAACCTTTTGGGCAATTTTTTAAGCGACGTCTTTTCCGAAGAGGTCGCCGCGGCGGGCGGGATTATACTCATCGCGGTCGGCTTGAATAATTTAATAAATACCGCACCCGAAAAAACGGGCGCGGAAGAAGTCTTCAAAAAATCCCTCGTCGTGGGGTTTGCCGTAGGGCTGGACGGGGCGGCGGCGACGCTTTCCCTCGCCCTGATGGGGTACGCCGATTTTTACGTGCCCTTGCTCATCACCGCAACGCACCTCATCACCATCGTGCTGGGCACGCACCTTTCGGAGAGCGGATTTTTCAGCGGACTGAAAAACTTTAAGGCCGCCGCGCCTATCATGCTCATCGGGCTGGGCGCCTATAAACTGCTTTCCGCATTTTTGTGAACACCCTGCTTTGTCTTATATATTTTTCTCTCCCCCGTCCCCGCGCCCTGCGCGGGGGCGGCTTTTACGGGGAAACGCCGCCGCACCCGCAAAAAAATCACCCTCACGCAAAAAGCGTCTTAATGAAAAACAGCCGTTCTCCCGTTCCCGCAGCTTTCGCGGGAGCGTTTTTATAGCACAGCTCCGCCCGCAAAAACGGGCGGAGCTGTTTTGTTTTTTATTCTTCCGCTATGCTCAGAATGTGAGAAAGGCGCGCCAGCACGTCGTCGCGCCCCTTACCCGTAAGGGAGGAAACGGCGAGCATATTGCCCGTCGCCGCGCCCAAAAACGCCGCGATCTCCGTCAGACGGGGTTTGACCTTGCTCTTTCCCAACTTGTCAGACTTAGTTGCGACTAAAGTGAACGGTATGGCGTAATGATAGAGATATTGAACCATCTGCACGTCCTCGCGGGTGGGATCGTGGCGGATATCGAGCAGGGAAAACACGTGGGAAACGCCGCTCGCGGCGAAAAAATCGTCCATGAGCTTGCCCCACTTTTCCTTTTCCGCCTTTCCCGCCTGCGCGAACCCGTAGCCCGGCAAGTCCGCCAGAACAAATTCCCCGAAGTCGAAATAATTGACCAGCCGCGTGCGCCCCGGAGTGTTGGAAGTGCGCGCCAGCTTGTTTTTCATCGCCAGCATGTTGATGAAAGAACTCTTGCCCACGTTGGACTTGCCCGCCACGGCGATGATCGGCTTATCCGACTGCACGAACCCCGCGCGGGACGCCGCCGAGGTGATGAATTCCGCTTTCGTAATTTTCAACATATCAAAACCCTCTTATCGCCGCCGCAAACACTTCGTCCACGTTCTCCACGGGGATAAAATTCAGCTTGGCGCGGATTTCCTTGGGGATTTCCTCGAGGTCCTTTTTGTTGCCCTTGGGCATGACGATGTTTTCTATGCCGACGCGGCTGGCGGCGAGGGTCTTTTCCTTCAGCCCGCCGATGGGCAGTACCTTGCCGCGCAAAGTAATTTCGCCCGTCATCGCCACGTTCTTTTTCACGGGTTTTTTGGTAAACGCCGACAAAATCGCCGTCGCCATGGTGATACCAGCGGACGGCCCGTCCTTGGGCGTAGCGCCCTCCGGCACGTGGATATGAATGTCCGTCTTGTCGAACACTTCCTCGTCGATACCGTATTTCGCCGCGTTGCTACGGATATAGCTTATGCCCGCGCGAGCGGACTCCTTCATCACGTCGCCCAGCTTGCCCGTCAAAAGGATTTCCCCCTTTCCGCGCATGAGTCCCACTTCGATGATGAGTGTCGTGCCGCCGAACGCAGTCCAGGCGAGCCCCGTCGCCGAACCGACTTCGTCCGATTCTATCGGCTTGTCCTTGGAGAACTTGCGCACGCCGAGATATTCGCGCACTTTCTTTTCGTTGACGACCTGCCGCCGCGACACCTTGTTTTCCGCCACCTTGATGGCAACCTTGCGGCAAACGGTGCCGATCTCGCGTTCGAGGTTTCTCACCCCCGCCTCCATAGTATACCCTTCTATGATCTCGCGGATACCCCCTTCCGTCATGCTGAGATTATCTGCCGTAAGCCCGTTTTCCGCTATCTGCTTGGGCACGAGATACCTTAAGGCGATCTCCGTCTTTTCCTCTTCGGTATAACCGTTTATCTCGATGACCTCCATGCGGTCGAGGAGAGGATACGGAATGGTATCGAGGGTGTTTGCCGTGGTGATGAAAAGCACCTTGGACAAATCGTAGGGAATTTCGAGATAGCGATCGCGGAACGTAGAGTTCTGCTCGGGGTCGAGCACTTCCAAAAGCGCGCTCGCGGGGTCGCCGTGAATGTCGCTGGAAAGCTTGTCTATCTCGTCGAGCAAAAACACGGGATTGGACGAGCCGGCATTGCGTAGCCCGTAAACGATCCTGCCCGGCATCGCGCCGACGTAGGTGCGCCTGTGACCGCGGATTTCCGCCTCGTCGCGCACGCCGCCGAGGCTCATGCGAACGAACTTTCTGCCGAGCGCTCGCGCCACGGATTTCGCGATAGAGGTCTTGCCCACCCCCGGAGGCCCGACAAAACAGAGTATCGGCCCTTTGATTTTTTTAGTGAGCTGCAAGACCGCGAGATATTCGACGATACGCTCCTTCACGCTTTCCAACCCGAAGTGGTCGGCGTTGAGCACCGCCTTTGCCGCGCTTAAATCTTCCGTATCCTGCGTATACGTGTTGAACGGAAGTTCCTTTATCCAGTCGAGATAGTTTAAGATTATGGAATAATCGGGGCTGGACGGGTTTATCTTGTCGAGCCGCGCCAGCTCTTTGAGCGCCTTTTCCTCCGCCTCGGGGGGCAGGTTCTTGTCCTTTATCTGCTTATAGAGCGTCTTTTTTTCGTCCTCGTCGTCGCCGAGTTCGGTGTGTATCGCCTTTAATTGCTCGCGAAGGTAAAATTCCTTTTGTCCCTTATCGATATTTTTTCGCACCTGCGCGCTGATCTTGCGCTCTATTTTGGAAATTTCCAGCTCCTCGCTCAAAAGCCGCGTGAAATTTTCCAGACGCTTTATTGTCACGCGCTCTTCCAGAAGTTCCTGACACTTGCTCTCTTTGAACGTGAGCACCGAAAGCACGTTGTCGATGAATTCGTCGGGGTCGGTCATTTCCGAAAGCTTGACGAGCACGTCCTTCGACATCTGCTTGTCGAACAGGGTATATTCCAGCATCGCCTGCCGCGCGAGGCGGAAATAAGCCTCCGTCTCCGCGCCGTCCTCGCGGATATAATCTTCGCGCACGGTCTCGGCGACGAACATGCCGTTTTCCGTCTTGATGTTTTCCGCAAAGGCGCGGTATAGCGCCTCGACGCTCACTTTGACGTTGCCGCCGGGAAGTTTGATGATCTGCGCCACCCGCGCGACCACGCCGTAACGGTTCAAATCGTTTTTCGACGGCGTATCGACGAGCGCGTTTTTCTGCGCGGCGATAAACAGCTGCGTATTGTTTTCCGCCGCGGCGTTAACCGCCGCGAGGGATATCTGCCTGCCCACGTCGAAATTGATAAAGGTCTTGGGAAACACCACCTTGCCGCGCAAGGCGATCATCGGCAGGCTCTTTTTTTCGTTTTCCGCGGGAGCGGACGAAGAATCGTCCCGCTTTATGATTTCGTTGTTGTTATTCGTTTCGTTTGACATAAATCACCTCTTTGCCCGTTTTGTATGCCGAACCGCTCAAAGGCAATATTTTTTCAGCATGACCTCCACGGGATTTTGTTCGAACGGCACGGTCACTTCGTCCGCCGCCGCTCTCAGCGCCTCGCTGCCGTCCCCCACGGCTACACCGTGAAACCCGCGCCCCATCAGCGACAAATCGTTGGTGGAATCGCCTATGGCAAGCACTTCTTCCTTTTTTATCTTGAACTTTTCCGCCAAAAATTCCACGGAAACGCCCTTGTTCCATTTGGGGTTGACGATTTCCATCAGGCATTTCGCGCCGCTGTTCGCCGTAAGCGCGCCGCCGAAAATTTCGTTGTACTTTTCCGCCAAAAGGGGTATTTTTTCCGCCTCGTCCATGATCATGATCTTTTGCGTGCTCGCTTTGTTTTCCAAAATATACGACGGTACGTCGTCAAGCAGTACGCCGCGGAGCGACGTCAGCTTTTCGTAGGCGTCGGTATAGGCGTTGCGCTCGCTGAAATACAGCACGTCGTCGCAATCGAGCATGACGAAATGTCCGTCGCCCAGCAGCATTTTCACCGTGTCTGCGGCAAGCTGCGGCTCGATGCCGTGCGCGTATAAGCGCTCGCCCGTTTCGATATCGCCGACGATGGCGCCCTGACAGGCGATGACCGTCCCCTTTAACCCGTATTTGTTGAGTATGCCCCGTATCGAGGAAAACAACCTCCCCGTGCATACCGTAAATATGCCGCCCTTTTCCTGATAGCGGCGTATGGCCTCAACGGTGCTTTGTTCTATCACATCGGGCGCATGGCCGAGCGTCCAGTCGAAATCCGACACAAACATCTTGTATTTCATATTCTCTACCTCTGTTCTTCCTCTGTCGTCTTATGAAAAAATTCCCGTATTTCCCTCGCCTGTTTATCTCCGATGCCCTCGACCGTCTTAAGCTCTTCCACGCTCGCCGCCATAATCCCGGAAATGTCTTTGAACTTTTCCATGAGCAGCTGCCGCCGCACTTTTCCGACGCCGGGGATTTCGCTCAAAAGGGAAGAAAGCGTGCGCTTGTTCCGCAAATCGCGGTTAAAAGTAATTGCAAAGCGGTGCGCCTCGTCGCGGATACGCTGCAGCATTCTCAAGCAGTAATCGCTTTTTTCCAGCACGACGGGGTCGTGGGAAAAGATGGTGAAAATCTCCTCTTCCCGCTTGGCGAGGGAGATGAGGTCGATGCCCTCGATATGCATTTCGTCGAAAATCTCCTTAACGGAAGAAAGCTGTCCCTTGCCGCCGTCGATGATGATGAGGTCGGGTTTGGGAAAGCGTTCCTCTTCCTCCGTGCCGAGTTTTTGCAAACGGCGTTTCAGCACTTCCTGCAGGCAGGCGAAGTCGTTGTTGCCCTCCACCGTTTTGATTTTGAAACGGCGGTATTGCGAGCGGTCTGCCTCCCCGTCGGTAAAGACCGTCATGGAACCGACCTTGTCCACGCCGCTGATGTGCGAAATGTCGTAACACTCCATGCGGCGGGGGTAATGCGAAAGACTTAAAACGCTTTGCAGCCGCTTGCACGCCGAAACGGTCATATCCTCCTTATGGCGTATCTTTTCGATGTTTTTGGAAAGGTAGTCCTTTGCGTTGAGCGCAGCCATGTCGCAAAGCTGTTTGCGCACCCCCTGCTTGGGCACGAGAACGCTGACCGACGTGCCGAGCTTTTCTCTGAAATACTTTTCGAAGAGCGCGGTGTCCGCCTCCCCCGCGAGCAAAATTTCCGCGGGCAGGGAAACGTCCTGCTTGTAATAGCGCGTCATGAATTCCCCCAGCGCCTCCGCCTCGGAAAGCGCGGCGTCGGTAACGGCGAAATTCTTGCCGCCCGACATTCTGCCGCCCCGCACGACGAGCACGCTGATGGCGGAATGGATATTGTCCGTTTCGTAGGCGATGACGTCCGCCGACATAAAACTGTTTAAGCTGGTGATGCGCTTGAGCCAGATTTTTTCCAGTCCCTTCAATTTATCTCTATACGACATCGCCAGCTCGAATTCCTGCTTTTCTGCGGCAATTTCCATTTTCTCGCGGAGAATTTTTTCCGTTTCGCGGTCGTTGCCGTTTAAAAAGTCCAGCGCCTTTTCTACGTTGGCGCGGTATTCTTCCTTGCTAACAAGCCCCGCGCAGGGCGCAAGACAGCGCTTGATATGGTAATTGAGGCAGGGTTTTAACTTCTTTTCCCCGCCCACGGCGATGTGGCAGGGGCGTATGGAAAACGTGGTCTGCAAAAGTTCCAAAACTTCCTTGACGGAAATGCCGCCCATGAACGGACCGAAGTATTTCGCGCCGTCCTTTTTAAGCCGCCGCGTGACGGTGAAAGTCGGAAAATCCTCTTTCAGATTGACGCGAAGATAGGGATAGGTCTTATCGTCCTTGAGCAGGATATTGTACTTCGGCTTGTATTTTTTGATGAGGTTGTTTTCCAGGCTCAGCGCGTCGATTTCCGACTTGGTGATGATATAGCGGAAATCCGCCACGTTTTCCACCATCGCCATGACCTTATCGGTCTTGACGGAGTTGAAAAAATACTGACGCACCCTGTTTTTTAAGTTTTTCGCCTTACCCACGTAAATGACCGTGCCGTCCTTATCGCTCATGATATAGACGCCGGGATTTTCGGGCAGCAGCCGCAGTTTTTCTTCCAGCATAGTTTTATTATACCCGAAACGCGCCGTTTTGACAACTTTTTTACGGAAAAATCCCCCTGCGGCGCGGCGAAAACGCCGCGCCGCGTTCTACTTTGCTTGACAAAACGAGCCGCGGAAAATCTTCCGCGGCTCGCCTTCAGTATCCCAAAAATTCCACGCCTTTGAGCAAAACGTCGTTGAGCGTTTCGTTCCTCAGCGAATAAAACACGACCTTTCCCTGCCGTTTGGTCGTAACGGCGTTTAAGTTTTTCAATAGCCTGAGCTGGTGTGACACGGTGGTCTGATTGAGTTTCAACACCCGCGCCAGATCGCTCACGCACATTTCCGAGATCGCCAGCGCGGAAATCATTTTTAGCCGCGTGTAGTCGGAAAATATCGTGAAAAAACAAACCAGATCGTCCAAAATCTCCCCCGTGGGGACGTAATCGTTGACGAGCCCCTGCGTGCGTTTGTCCAAAAGCATACATTCCATATAAGTTTCCTCCGAACCGAATTTCCCGTTCATGATACCATATATGAATATATAAGCATTTGAAAGATTTTGTAAGATTTGCGCGAAATCAGTCGTATTTTTCTCCGCTCTGCTCCGCGTTTCCGCTTTCCTCCACAGCGCTGATTTTTCCGCCGCACCGACGCTTATATAGGCGCTCGCGCTTTCTTCCGCACCGTTTTCCGACTCGCTTAAAGGCGGCGATTTTCCCCTTCTTCACGGCTTTCCGCCTCAAGCTTTTTCATCGCCCTGCCGAAAAATACGATAAAGCACGTAACCGTGGTGGCGACCGCCAGAAAGTCCGCGACGGGCTCCGCGGCGTAAATCGCCGTCGCGGGGTCGGAAGAAAAAATCGCGGGCATAATGTAGATGAGCGGCAAGAGGAGAATGATCTTCCTGAGCACGGCGAGAAAGAAAGAAATCCCCGCTTTGCCGATGGCGACGAAAGTCTGCTGGCAGGCGATCTGCGCGCCGAACACGCAGGCTACCGCCATATAGATGCGCAGTGTCCGCGCCGTATAGGCGATGAGCTCTTCGTCGGAAGAAAACGCACGCGCCACCGCCTGCGGAAAGAGCTGCACCACGCCCCATAAAACGAAGGTATAAAGACAGCACACGATAAAGGTGTATTTGAATGTTTCCTTAACGCGTGCGGGATTTTTCGCGCCGAAATTATAGCTTATGATGGGTTGCGCGCCCTGCGTTATGCCTTGCAAAGGCATCATGCAGAACATCATGATGCTGGAAAGAATGGTCATCGCGCCGACGGCGATATCCCCTTTCGCCGCCTGCAAAGAGGCGTTGAAACACACCGTGATAACGCTTTCCGTCGCCTGCATGATAAAAGGCGAAAGCCCTAAGAGCAGGCAGGGCAAAAACACTTCTTTTCGGAGCAGGAAATTTTTCCACTTCAGCCGCAACAGGGAATGTCTGCTCGCTAAAAACGCCACGACGAACGCGCAGGACGCCGCCTGGGAAATAACGGTCGCGACCGCCGCGCCTTTGACGTTCATACCAAGCGCGAAGATGAAAACGGGGTCGAGCGCGATGTTGAGCGCCGCGCCGATAATGACCGAAACCATGGATATGACGGTAAACCCCTGCGCGGAGATAAAGACATTTAGCCCCAGCGCCATGAGCACGAAAATCGTGCCGAGCGCGTAGACCGACATATATTCCACGCCGTATCCCACGGTCTTATCGCTTGCGCCGAACGCGAGCAAAAGCGGTTCGTTCCAAACGGAAAACACCACCGTAAGCACGACGGACGCGCCGACGAGCAGCGTGAAACAGTTGCCCAGAATTTTTTCGGCGGTATCGTCGTCCCCCGCGCCCATAAAAATGGACGCGCGCGGCGCTCCGCCCGAACCGATGAGGTAGGCAAACGCGGAAATGAGAATTATGATAGGCAGACACACCCCTACGCCCGTAAGAGCGGCGGTCCCGATTTCGGGAATGTGCCCTATGTATATGCGGTCGACGAGATTATAAAGCAGATTGACGAGCTGTGCCGTAACGGCGGGCACGGCAAGCTTGAGCAAAAGCTTGCCCGTCTTTTGCGTACCCAAAAAAGAATTGTCCTTCATAATGAAACATTGTAGCGCAATCGCCCCCGAATTGCAAGCCGTTTGCGGTGGTTTAACATTTTTTTGCAAATTTTCGCATATATTGTTCTAAGGCTTGTAAGGAGGTATAATCATGTCCGACAGTTCGATCGTGCTTTGGGGGCTGATGCTGCTGCTTCTGCTTGACAGATCGTTCACGACCACGCAAGCTCTCCTGGTCATCGCAGCCCTGCTGACTTCCGTATCGTGCGGCTGTCAGTGCGACTCTTCGTCCACTTAAACGAAAGCCTGAAAAAAACGCGTATCTGCACGATACGCGTTTTTATCTTTACCTGATTTTCAGTTTACTTTTCATCTTGCCCACCGTGGCCGCCGCCATCTTTTCGGTATGAAAACTTTCGTCTATAGCGACTTCGATGTCCTCCATGCGGCAGGCGTCGATCTCGCTTATCTTCTTGCCGACGTCGAAAAGCTCGTCCAACATCAAAAGCTGTTTGCCGTAAACGAGCATCTGGCTGGCGGTGCTTTCCTGCGCCATGATGAAGGACGCCTTGACCTGCTCCTTGCCGCGCTGGAACTCCGCCTCGGTAATGCCTTTATCTTTGAGGAGTTTGATCTCCTCCATGATACATTCCAGCGCGCGGTTGCGGTTGGAAGGGTTCACGCCCGCGTAAATTTCAAAAGTGCCGAGGTGCTTGTATTGCGAAACGTAGGAATACACCGAATAGGCGAGCCCGTACTTTTCGCGGATATTCTGGAAGAGCCGACTGCTCATGCCCCCGCCGAACACGGTGTTCAAAATGCGTATCGCCACGCTCATCTTAGAGCCGAGGCGGTACGACGGCATGCAAAGCCCGATATGCGCCTGCTCGATGTCCTTGACCTTGACAAGGCTGCCCGCAAAGACTTTATCGTGACGGAAAGATTCCGCCGCTTTGCCCGACGTTTTAAACTGCGAGGCAAAATATTCGTCGCATACCTTTTCCGCCTCTTCGAAGGAGATATTGCCCGCGACGGAAACGACGATGTTGCCCGGCACGTAATATTGATCCATATAGGAAAGAATATCGGCTTTTGTGAACTTGTCCACGTTGGCGGCGGAACCGAGAATGGTCTGTCCCAGCCCGTTTTTGCCGAAATAGCTTTCGGCAAGCAAGTCGAAACAGATGTCCTCAGGCGTATCCTCGCCCATGCTGATTTCCTCTTTTATGACGCCCTTTTCCCTTGCGCTTTCCTCTTCGTCAAAGACGGAATGAAAGAACAAGTCGGACAAGATTTCCGCGCTCGCGCGGAAATTTTCCTTTGTGGACTTGACGTAATAACAGGTGTTTTCCTTGGCGGTATAGGCGTTTATCTGCGAGCCCAGCCGTTCCGTGGAATCGGAAATTTCAAAGGCGGAACGCTTTTCGGTGCCTTTGAAAAGCATGTGCTCGATATAATGCGAAATGCCGTTGTTTTCCGCCGTTTCGTTAATACTGCCCGTGTTGACCAGCACCCCCAGCGAAACGGTATACAGCCCCGGCATGGTCTTGACGACCAGCCTTAACCCGTTATCATACGTTTTTATCTTTTCCATCGTAACTCTTCACTCCCCGATATTCTGCGAGACCGTAACCGTTTTCAAACCTTCCTTTTCGTAATACGCCAAAATGCGCGGCAACGCCTTGAGCGTGTGTTCTTTCGGATGCATTAAAATGAGTTCGCCCCCGCCGACGTTCTGCGTCGCGCGGGAATACACCAGATTTTCGTCGTGGTCGCGCCAGTCGATGGTGTCTTTAGACCACATGACGACGCGGTATTCCATTTCCGAACAGGCGGCGAGCGTGTTTTTGCCGAACGCACCCGACGGCGGCGCGAAAAGATCGGTCCGCGCGCCGCAAAGCGCCTCAACGATGACTTCCGTCATGCGGATTTCCTCTTTGTTCTGCTCCAGCGTCAGTTTAGAATGGTCCTTGTGAAAATAGCCGTGGTTGGCGATTTCGTTGCCTGATTCCACGATTTTTTTCAAGGTTTCCGTATTGTCGTCCGCCCAGCACCCGCCCACGAAAAACGTCGCTTTCGCGTCGTATTCTTCCAGCGTTTGTAAAATGCCTTCCACCACGGCGGTGTTTTCGTACACATTGAACATCAAGGACACTTTGTCCGAGTTCCTGTCGCCGCAATAAATCGGCTCGTAGCCCTTTCCCGAAGTCTGCGCGGTGCCGCCCGGCACGAGCGTGAACGCAAACACGAACACGATGACCGCCGCCACCGCGACGTTGGAAAACAGTCCGATGATCACATCTCTTTTTAGTTTCTTCATTCCCCGCTCCTTTATTCATAAGTTTATGACGCAAAAAGCGGGGATATGCTTTATTTTTAAGAAGTCAAAGCGGTATGCCGAACGACAGCATACCGCCGAAAATCACAAACCTTGGTTTCAGCTGAGTTTTTCCAAAAGTTTCAAATCGATTCCCTTTTCGCCGATCTTGACGATTTCCACCTTGACTTTGTCGCCGATCGCCAGCACGTCCTCCACGCTGTTCAGGCGCTTGTTGTACATTTCCGAAAGCTTGGAGATGTGAATGAGTCCGTCTTTGCCCGGCGCGAGTTCGCAAAACGCCCCGACTTTGGGCAGGATACGCAGAACTTCCGTGATGAACATATCGCCGACTTCGGGATCCTTCGCGATAGAGAGGATGATCGCCTTCGCGCGTTCGCCCTGACCGTTTTCGCCGTAGGACGCGATCTGCACCAGACCGTCGTCGGAAATGTCGATCTTCACGCCCGTTTCCTCGATGATCTTGTTGATGACCTTGCCGCCCGAGCCGATGACTTCCCTGATCTTGTCGGGGTTGATGGTAAAGCTCATGATGCGCGGCGCGTATTTGCTTAAATCGTCCGCGGGTTTATCGATACATTCGAGCATTTTGCCGAGAATGAATTTTCTGCCGACGTGCGCCTGCGCGATCGCCTGGCGGAGAATGTTTTCGTCGATGCCCTTGATTTTGATATCCATCTGAATGGCGGTGATGCCCTTTTCCGTTCCCGCGACTTTGAAGTCCATGTCGCCGAGGAAGTCTTCCAGACCCTGAATATCGGTGAGGATCGCCACTCTGTCGGAATTCGTGTCCTTAATAAGTCCCATCGCGATACCCGCTACAGGCGCTTTAATGGGAACGCCGGCGTCCATCAGCGCGAGGGTGGAACCGCAAACGCTGCCCTGCGAGGTGGAGCCGTTGGAGCTGAGCACTTCGCTGACCATTCTGATGGCGTACGGGAACTCTTCTTCCGAAGGAATAACGGGTTCGAGGGCGCGTTCCGCAAGGGCGCCGTGGCCGATTTCGCGGCGGCCGGGGCTTCTCAAGGGTTTCGCCTCGCCCGAAGCGTAGCCGGGCATGTTGTACTGGTGCATATATCTCTTGCCGGTCTCTTCGTCAAGACCTTCGAGCTTCTGCTGTTCGCTGATCATGCCGAGTGTGCAGGTGGTCAGAACCTGGGTCTGACCTCTCGTGAACACGCCGCTGCCGTGCACTCTGGGCAGCACGCCGTGCTCGCACCAGATGGGTCTGACTTCGTTGAGCTTTCTGCCGTCGGGACGAATGCCCTTGTCGAGTATTTTCGCCCTGACCTTTTCCTTGGTCAGGTAATATAAGCTATCTTTGATTTCGCGCGTTTTATCGGGATAAATTTCCGCAAAGTGCGCAAGGGTGTCCGCCTCTACCTTGTCCTGCGCCGCCTGGCGTTCCTCTCTCACGTAGTGTTCGAGGGCTTCGTCGAGCATATCGGACGCGAATTCGCGCACCGCCTTGTCCACGTCCTCGGGAACGTGATAAAGCTCCATTTCGCGCTTGGGCTTGCCCACTTCTTTGACGATCTCTTCCTGGAACGCGCACTGCTTTTTGATGGCCTCGTGTCCGAAGAGGATCGCGCCGACCATTTCGTCGTCGCTGATTTCCTTAGAACCCGCCTCCACCATCATGATGGCGTCCTTCGTGCCCGCAAGGTTAAGCGCCAAAGTGCTCTTTTCCCTTTCCGCAAGCGACGGGTTGATGACGTATTTGCCGTCCACGATGCCGACGACCACCGAACCCGTGGGGCCGGCGAACGGGATATCGGAAATGCAAA
This sequence comes from uncultured Bacillota bacterium, assembly GCA_949290895.1. GTDB lineage: Bacteria > Bacillota > Clostridia > Christensenellales > Borkfalkiaceae > UMGS775. Next base: position 15,965 of record CASETU010000029.1, on the reverse strand, counting down.
GCGCGATAGAGCTGCCGAACATGGCGAGCGGCTCGGGCGCGATGTCGGGTTCCACCGAAAGGGCGGTCGCCACGACGATGACGTCGTTGAATATTCCCTTCGGGAACAGCGGACGGAGCGGTCTGTCGATGAGACGGGAGGTCAGGATCGCCTTGTCGCTCGCCCTGCCTTCTCTCCTCTTGAACCCGCCGGGGATTTTGCCTACCGCGTACATCTTTTCTTCATAGTCCACGCCGAGCGGGAAATAATCCATGCCCTCTCTCGGTTTTTCCGCCATGGTGACGTTGACCATCACCACCGTTTCCCCGCACCTTACCACGCAGGAACCGTTGGTCTGTTCCGCATACTTGCCGATTTCGACGGTAACTTCTCTGCCGCCGATCTCGGTTTTGAATTCTCTGAATTTCTGTGCCATTTTCTACCTCTCCTACTCTTTATTTTACGAAAGCTCCTCCGCCTTTGGCGGGAGCCGCCGAAAGTTCCGCCCGTCCGCGCCCGCGCAAAAAGCGCAACGCTTGTCCCTTTTTGAAAGGGACACATCCTTAAAAACACGCCTTTTTCCGCCGCGCAACGAAAAAGCGGAACGTTTTTACATAAAATAAGGGCGCGCAAAACAAAGCCGCCCTTTTTTTGTTACTTTCTCAGATCCAAATCAGCGATGATCTTTCTGTATCTTTCGATGTCGATGTTTTTGAGATAATCCAAAAGACCGCGTCTTTCGCCGACCATTTTCAGAAGTCCGCGTCTCGAATGGTTGTCCTTTTTGTTGACCTGAAGATGTTCGTTCAGGTGATTGATGCGCTCCGTCAAAAGGGCGATCTGCACTTCCGGCGAACCGGTGTCGCCTTCATGTCTTGCGAATTTTGCGATGATTTCCTGTTTTTTGGCTTTGTCCATAATCTTTAACCTCCTCTATGGAATAATCCGCCCGAAACAAAGTACGCCGCCGAGTAATCCAACGCCCTTGTTTGTCGGGTAAAGCTCAAATCATGTCAAGTATAGCAAACTTTCCTTTTTTTGTAAACTGTTTTCGACGCCCGACGGGAAATTTTCCCGAATTTTTCCGCAATTTTTTCGAAAATTTTGCAAAATTTGCCTTACCGTGCCTTCACCTGCAAATCGGCGGCTATCGGCGTTCGCCCAAGAAAAGTTTTTCCTTTTCCGCGACGATCTCGTCTATCTTGTTTATATACGTAGGAATATCTTTCGGATTTTTATAGCGCTCGATGCGCTCGCACCCGCAAAAGACCGCCTTCGACACGGCGTTCGCGCCGCAGGCGACGGTGGCGGATATCTCCTCCATCGTATCAACGTTGTAAACGCACGACTTGCCCGGCAAGGTGTAGCCCGTATTTTCCAGATTGCCCGCCATATATTTTTGACGGTACAGATAATACGGCGAATATCCCACTTTCGCAAGCGCCTCGTGGGCGTATTCCACCATTTGAGAAACGCCGCCTTCCGAAAGATAGGACTTTTCCTCCTTGAGCAAAGAACCCCGCTTTAAACACAGCGTATGCACCGTGACGTTGTCGGGGCGCAGGGCAATCGCCGCGTCGAGCGAACGGCAAAAGTCCGCGTACGTCTCCCCCTCCAGCCCCGCGATGAGGTCCATGTTGACGGAAAAACGATCCTTGACCATGGCGTATTTTTCGTAAATATCGGCGGACGTATGCTTTCTGCCTAGCCGCGCGAGGGTAGCGTCGTTGAAAGTCTGCGGGTTCACGCACACCCGCGTGACGCCGTAATTTTCCATGAGCGCCAGCTTTTCTTCGTCGATACAGTCCGGCCGACCCGCCTCGACGGTATATTCCGTCCCCGCGTGCCTGCCAACCGCCTCGAGCACCCGCTCAAACGCCTTGGCAGGCAGCGCGACGGGCGTTCCCCCGCCGATATACACGGAGCGCAGGTTTTTCACGAGCTTTTTCGCCGCAAAAATTTCCTTTTCCAACGCATTCACGAAGGCGTCCACGTATTTGCCCGAACGCGTGATGTCCGCCGTGATGAAAGAGCAATACGCGCATTTCGACGGGCAAAAGGGCACGAACACGAAAAAATCGGAATTCGCATCGTCCTTTTTATATATGCCGCGCTGGGCGGCGAGGATCTTCTCCACGATCTCCCGCTTTTTTACAGACACGCGCATATCGTCGAAAAGCGGCTTGAAATCGCCGCTCCTTTCCAGCTCCTGATAGGCGAGTTTCGTCGGACGTATGCCCGTCAGCGCGCCCCACGGCATTTCCCTGCCGAAAAATTCGGAAAGCGCTTTATATGCCGAAAGCTTGACGTTGCGCTTTTCAAAACGCTTTTTCTCCAGCGCGTCGGCGGCAAAGGGGATCGCGTCGCGGTAAAAGTAAACTTTGTCCTCTATCGTGATCTCGTTTTCGTAAAATCCGTCTTTTCGGGAAAACGTATGGAAGAAAGCGAGTTCATTTTCGGGCAGAAAGAGGTTGATGACCTCCCTTAAATCCGCCCCGTAGGGTGTATCGGTCGTCATAAATAAGGGTTGAACTCCTTTTCGTGTTCCAGCGTGGTCGCCCTGCCGTGCCCCGGATAGACGGTGTAATTTTTATCGAGCGACATGAGCTTTTCGAGCGAACGCGCCATATCGGCGTCGTCTCCATCCGAAAGGTCGGTCCTGCCCACGCTTTCGTAAAAGAGCGTGTCGCCGCTGAATATACCTAACTCCGTAAGGAAACAAACCGACCCCGCGGTGTGCCCCGGCGTCTCCATGACGCGCAGGGAAAACCCGTAAAAATCGAGTACGTCCCCGTCTTTAATGGTAAAATCGGCGCGGAGCGGCTCTACGCTGTGTCCGAACATCGCGCCGTCGTTTTTGTCGGTATAAAGCTTGTCCGCGTCGGCTTGGGAAACGTAAATCTTCACGCCCGCGTCCTGCAATGCCTTGCAGCAGCCCATGTGGTCGAAATGACCGTGCGTGAGATAGCACGTTTCGATTTCAAAACCCTTTTTCTTTGCAAAAGCGAGAACCGCGTTTGCGTCCTCGCCCGGGTCGATAACCGCAGCGCGCCCCGCCTCGTCTGCCAGAAAGTAGGTGTTGACGCCGAGTTCGCCGGTAAAAATATGATACAGTTTCATTTGTCAGATACTCGTCCTGTAAACGTCGATGAGTTTTTTGTTCTGTTTGAGTTTGTCGATGAGCGCGTCGAGTTCCGAACGGGAATTGAGCCGTATATTGAAATCGACGACCGCCTGCTTGGTCTTGGAATCGATGCGCCCGTTGATGGCGGTAATGGCGAAATTGAGCTGTGCCACCACCTGGGAAACGCTTGCCAAAATGACGCCCTGGTCGTTTGCGATGACCTTGATGCCCGCGTTGAAAGAAGTGCCCGTCTGGTTCGCCCAGCTGACCTCGATATACCGTTCGGGGTCTACGTTGCGCATGTTGGGACAGTCCGCGCGGTGTACGGCGACCCCCCTGCCCCGCGATATGAACCCTACGATGTCGTCGCCCGGCACGGGGTTACAGCACCCAGCGATGCGCACGAGGATATTGTCCATGCCCTTGACGATAACGCCCCCCGTCTGGCTCTTGTTTTTGGCGATGATCTTCGCCTGCGATTCGATGGAAGAATGACGGTAGTAATCGATGAGCTTGACGAGCACCTGGTTGGTGGTCACCGCGCCGTAACCGACGGAGGCGAACATTTCGTCCTGCCCCGAAAAAGACATTCTCTGCGAAAGCTTTGCAAACGCCTTGTCGGTGAGAAGGTCGGAGAGGTTATAACCCTTGTTCTTCGCCTCCCGTTCGAGCATCGCCTTGCCCGTCTTGATGTTCTCCTCCTTCATCTCGCGCTTGAAAAACTGCTTTATCTTGACCTTTGTGGAGGAGCTCTTAGCAACTTTCAGCCAATCCCACGACGGGCCCTTGGAGTTGGGGGAAGTGATGATCTCCACCACGTCGCCCACCTGCAGAGGGGTATTGAGGGGCACCATTTTGGAATTGACCTTCGCGCCGACGCACTTGTTGCCGACGGCGGAGTGTATCTGATAGGCAAAGTCGATGGGCGTGGCGTCCTTCGGCAGGGAGATGACGTCCCCTTTCGGCGTGAAAACCAAAACTTCCGAACTGTAAATGTCGCCCTTCAAAGAATCGATGAATTCCTTGCTGTCTTTCAGTCCGCCCTGCCATTCCATGACTTCGCGAATCCAGGAAAGGCGGGCGTCGAAGTCGTCGACTTCCTTTTTGTTTTCCTTGTATTTCCAGTGCGCCGCGATACCGTATTCCGCCGCGCGGTTCATTTCGTAGGTTCTTATTTGTATCTCGAAGGTCTGACCGAAGTTGGTGACGACCGTCGTGTGCAGGGACTGATACATATTCGGCTTGGGCGTGGCGATATAGTCCTTGATGCGCCCCGGCACGGGTTTCCACTTGTGGTGGATTTTTCCGAACACCTCGTAGCAGTCGTCCACGGTGTTGACGATGACGCGGACGGCGGTCAGATCGTATATCTGGTCGAGGGTCTTGTTCTGATTCTTCATCTTTTTATAGATGCTGTAGAAGTGTTTCGGCCTGCCGAAAACCTCCCCCTCGATGTTGCTTTCCTTTAAGATATTCTGAATTTCCTGCACCACGAAAGCGACGAACTCCCTGCGTTCGACGAGCTTGGCGTTGATGTTGGTGACGAGGTATTCGAAAAATTCTGGTTCGAGATATTTTAAGGACAAGTCCTCCAACTCGCACTTGATTTGCGAAATGCCCAGCCTGCCCGCCAGCGGCGCGAATACGTCCAGCGTCTCGCGCGCCATGCGCTGTTGGCGTTCCTGCGAGAGGAAGTTGAGCGAACGCATATTATGCAGTCTGTCCGCCAGCTTGATGATGATGACGCGGATATCCTTCGCCATGGCGACGAATATCTTGCGGAAGTTTTCCGCCTGTTCTTCCTCTTTGGAAGTGAATTCTATCTTTTCGAGTTTGGTCACGCCCTGCACGAGCTGCAGCACTTCGTCGCCAAATTCCGCCTTGATGTCCCCTTCGGAAACGGGGGTGTCTTCGATGACGTCGTGCAAAAACGCGGCGGCGATGGTGGCGGCGTCCAAACCTAAGTCGATGAGGATTTTGGCAACGTTACAAGGGTGAGTGAAATATTCCTCACCCGACGCGCGTTTCTGGTTGGCGTGCGCTTTTTTGGCGAATTCATACGCCTTTTCGCACAGCGCAAGGTCGGCGCCGCTATACGTTTCCCTGATTTTTTCCAAAACCTCAATCATCTGCCAGAATCCTTTCCGTAAGTTTGTAAACCTTGGAGTTCGTCAGTTCGCTGCGCGTCTGCGTCTGCATAAACACGCCGTTTTGAACGGTAAAGATGCCGAGTTCTTCAAACACTTCCAGCCCGAACAAAAACTCCCTTAAATTATATTTTACATTATTTTGCTTATAAAAATCAATCCCTTTTTCAAACTTTTTCCCTTTGAGGGCGCGCAGGCACACGAAAACGTCGGCAAGAGCCGCGCGGGAAACGTCCAGCGCGGAAAAGAGCCGCCTGCCCGAAAGCTCGCAATTTACGTACGTTTTCCGCCCCCTTGCCGAAACGGCGGGCGGCTTATCCATGTATATGACCTTATCGAACCCGTCCAACGACTCTCCGCCGCCGATGACGACGACATTCAAAAGATTGCTTTCCTTGGGTGCAAACAGACACCGCGGCAGGTTTTCGAGTTCTTCAAACAGCCCGACGTTTTTCGCGTCGGAAAAGACGAACGCCGTACCGTAACGGCTTTTGAGCGCCTCTTTTGCCAAAGCGCGCGCCCCCGCGGTATCGATCTTTTCGCAATCCGCATATTCACCGTCCGCGAAACGGAGCGAAGAAAGCTGTTTCATAAAGACCGTTTCGTCAATCTCCTCCCCGCGCGGACAGCCGTAAAGCACTTCCCGTACGAAACCTTTCAGCCGTTTTTGCTTATTGAATACCGAAACGTTCGGCTCGAACACGATGTTCTTTTCCACGGGCAGGGCGAGGGCGTCCGCTTCCTTAGCGCCGCCGAAATAAAGCATTTCGCACACGGGGTGAAAAAATGCGAGGTGCGGCGAACCCGCTTTTAAGGGAGAAGGTGCGACGTCCTCCGCCTCCGCGACGAATACGGGGCGGCGGTTGCCCACGCCGCAGGGTTCCAGCAAGTCGAGCTCTTCCGCAAAGCGCATGGAAAGCGGCTTTTCGAGCAAGCCGTCGGCATAAATTTTCGGCGTAAAGTCCTCCGCCGAATAATGTTTGCCGAGATATTCGTCGAGCGCGTCGTAAAACAAAGAAAAGTTTTCCGCGCTGACGGCGACGCCCGCCGCCTGCGAATGTCCGCCGAATTCCAAAAGCAAATCTTTGCACGAGGAAATCGCCTCGAAGATGTTGACCGACGCGACGGAACGCGCCGAGCCTTTATAAAATCCGTTCGTGCCCGCAAACAGTATGACGGGGCGGGCGTATTCTTCGGCGAGCCGCGCCGCGACGATGCCGATAAATCCCGTGCGCCAGCCGTCGCCTTTCAACATGATGACGTTGCGGTACGCCCCCTCTTCGGCGAGCATATCCTTGGCTATCTTATACAGTTTATCGCATTCCGCCTGGCGTTCTATATTATAAGCGTTTAATTTTACGCATAAATCGAAGATATCGCTCTCGTCCTCGGACAAAAACAGCCTAAGCGCCGCCGCCGCGTTTCCCATTCTGCCCGCCGCGTTGACGCGGGGCGCGAGGGCGTAAGCGAGGGTCTGCGAGGTGATCTCCTTTGCCGCAGCCACCGACAACAGCCGCTGAAACGCGGGGCGCGTACCCTTGCGCAGGAGTTTGAGCCCTTCGGCGACGATGCTCCTGTTTTCCCCGACGAGGGACATCGAGTCCGCCACCGTGGCGAGGGCGGCGATATCGAGAAATTTTTCCGCCTTTGCGCCAAGGAGCGCCGAAGCGAGCTTATACGCCACGCCCGCGCCACAAAGCCCGTCAAAGGGATACGCCTGTCCTTTCAGTTTGGGGTTGATTACGATGCAGTCGGGAATGACTTCCGGTATTTCGTGGTGGTCGGTGACGATGACGTCCACGCCGAGTTCGTCCTTGATGAATTCCACCTTTTCGCGGTCGCTGATACCGCAGTCCACCGTGATGACGAGCCCCATATAGATTTCCTCGGCGTACTGCGCGACGATATCGGTATTGAGCCCGTAACCGTTCTCACGCTCGGGCACGACGGCATACGATTCCACGCCGAATTCGTCGAGCGCCATTTTGAGTATGCTCGCGGCGGAAATGCCGTCCGCGTCGTAGTCGCCGAAGATGAGCACCGTCTCCCCCGCGTCGCGCGCCTCCGCGATGCGTTCGACCGCCTCGCGCATGCCGCCGAGCAGGAAAGGGTCGTGAAACCGCGCTTTCGAGGGCGTAAGAAACGCCTTGACGCTTTCCGCCGTGATATAGCCGCGCCGATATAGAAGCGCGGCGGTATCGGGCAGAATGTCCGCGGCGGCGGCTATCGCCCTGACCTTGTTTTCCTCTTCGTCCGTAAATTTTTGTCCGTAAACGATCTCTTTCATAGCCGCTCCTTTGTTTTTCCGTCTTTCCCGCTTTTGGTCTGCAGGGATAAAAGCGTGACCGCTCTTTCCCGCAGGCCTTCGCTTTTACAGTTCTGCCGCGCAGCAAAAGCGGCGCGCTTTCTTTTAATACGACAATAAGGCGGGAGTCCCGCCTTATCTTATAGATTTGAAAAGTTTATTTCTTCGCTTTTTTCAAGCCCGCGTAAATCCCGCCGCAAAGCGTCGAAACGAAAAACGCGGAAACGATCGCGACGACGATTTGCAAAGCGACGAACTTCACTGCCATCGTGCCGAGAATGAGCAACGCGACCACTACAACGACGAACGCGATGAGCGTAACGAGGTTTTTCAGGAACACTTCGCGGAACGCGCCCGCCACAAGCTGCGCCGCCGTAGCGTCGGCATTCGCGACGTTTTTCTTATCTTCCTTGACGGTATTCATATAATACAGCGACATCGCCAGCGTGAACACGAACGCAATCGAAATGACCGCAAGATATGCGGGCGTTACGGGAACGCGGGTGATCGCCGTGAGCGCAAGCGCGAACGCCGCACCCAGCACCGACGTGAGAACGACGGAGAACGCCGCCGCCCATTTATAGCGGATAGCCGCATAGAAGAACGCCAGCACCAGCAATATGCCCGCCGCCAAAAGCGCCCACCACATTTCGGTGAATGCCTTGTAGCCGACCGCCTCGTTATGCACGACGTCAACTTCTACCGAGCTTTCGGCAAATACCGCCTCCATTTCCGTTTTCATGCTCTCAGCGACCTTTGCGGGAACTTCATTGCGGAAAAGATAGATCAGCGTAAAATCGAAACCGTCGTTCGTGCTCTTGGTATAAACGGGGTCGACGCCCTCTTTCTTGAATACTTTTTCCGCGGTGTCCTTCACGGTCTTGTCCGCGTCGCCGATATCGCTTGCCGTAATGACGACTTCGTAATGATCGACGTACTGCACGTCCTTGTTAAAACCTAAGAAACCGAGCATGAACGCGCCCGCCACGACGATGACCAGCGCGACGATGAGGAAGCATTTGAAAAGATTTTTATAATCGAACTTTTTCATTTATTTCGCCTCCCTTTTGAGTTTGAGGAACTTTTCGCTCTTTTCCTTAAAGAGAGGAAGCGCCATATATACGAGGAGCTGCGAGAAGAACATGGTGATCAGCGCGGAAAGAACGACGCCGATGCCGAAGGTGATTGCAAAATTCACCGCGTATCCCTTGCAGATGATAAACATCAAAAGCGAGAACGCCGCGAGCACGCAGTCGATTTCCAAAATGGAAAGTATCGAACGCTTGTAAGCCGTTTTGATAGCCGCCTTGACGGTCTTGTCGTTACGGTACTCTTCACGCACTCTGTGCATGATGATCGCCATGGAATCGACGGTCAAAAGCACCGCAGCCATGATACCGATGACGCCCGCAAGATTGAGGGTGATGCCCGGCACCAGAATCAGCATGACGATTTCCATCATGATGAAGAAGAAAACCGAAACCGAGGAGATCGCGCCGAACCCGCCGTACATCATGCAAAGCGCGATGATGATGACGATGACCGCGGCAAAGCAAGCCCAGAAAGTGAGGGAAGCCGCGTTTTCGCCGAGCCCCGGCGTAACGGTAAGCGCGTCGCCGATCTCGTATTCGTATTTCAGGCCGCCGGAGCTGATCTGAAGCGCCAGCTGACGGGCGGTCGTTTCGTCCGAAGACGTAATCAAAAGCGAGTTATTCGCGAGATAATCTTTATCGAGCGTGCTGGAGAAAAGTTCGGTATCGCCGAGGGTGATCTTCAGCGTGAACTCCGTGGAAGAAGAACCGTCCTCCGACGAGGAAGCAGCCGCGTCGATGGCGTCTTCTAAAATTTTCAGTCCGTCTTTCGTGAACTTGAGCTGAACGTAATGGGAAGTCGTCGCGCTGACCGTCTGCGAAACGTATTTCGCGCTTTCGAGCTCCTCGTCCCCGAACAGGATATTCCCGTTGCCGTCGGTAAATTCGATTTCGCCGTATCTAGCCACGACCTGAATGTCGGTAGCGGCGGATTCGGTATTTCTCATCTCGACGCGGAAAGAATAGTTATCCGTATCTTTCGCACGGTACGCCGTGACGATAGAGCTGGTATACCCCAGCGCGTCAAGCCTCTTTTCCAGCGTGGAAATAACTTCCTGCGGGTCGATGTCCTCGCCCTCTTCCGATATATCGTCCGTCAGCGTGAGTTCGTAAGCTACGCCGCCTTCCAAATCCTCGTCGAGCGCGACCGCGCCCAGGAACGACTGATAAATCTTTGTGCCGTTCTTGTAACCGGGGATTCTGAACTGCGCGAACGTCAGCACCGCCAGGACGACGAGCACTATACTGATAACGACCAGTAAAGCGATTGACTTCTTTTTGTTCATCTTTGCCTCCTCGAAAGCAGTTACCGTAATTTCCGTCCCCGCAGACCGCGGGAAAGCGAAACTTTGCTAAAATATATTTAGACTAAACTATTATATAACGGATTTTCTTTATAGTCAAGAAAAATCCGCCGTTTTTTGGTAAAAAACGGCTGTGCGTCAGCGATTTTCTTCCGCTTTGGTCTGCGCGTAAATGTCCAGCGCGCACTCCGTGCGGGCTTTCATCATGCCGCAGGTGATCTCGTAAGGGGTATTAATGTCTCCGCCGAAGTGAATGTTGTTTGCGGGGCAGCCGCCGCTGCAATGAAATTTCGCAAAGCAGTTTTTGCATTTTTCGCGGGTATAGAGGTTGTTGTCGCGGAAAAGAGCGCGGATTTTTTCGTCCAACTTGCCCTCGAACACGTTGCCCATTTTGAATTTGGGATCGTCCGCGAACTGATGACAGGGAAAAATATCCCCCGCCGGCGTGACGGAGAAATATTCGTTGCCCGCGCCGCACGCGGAAACGCGTTTTTTCAGGCACGGACCCCCTTTCAAGTCTATCTGAAAATGGAAGAAATTGAAGAGCTTTTCCCCCGCGGCATAGCGGCGTTTGTATTCCCGCGCCAGCTTTTTATATTCCTCTTCGATGGCGGGAAGGTCGTTTTCGGAAATGTAAAGGGGGCTGCTCTTATCGGTCACGACGGGCTCTAAGGAAATTTCCGTCATGCCGTTATCGGCGAGATACAGCACGTCGCTTGCGAAATCGAGGTTCTTTTTCGTGAAAGTCCCCCGCACGTAATAATGCTTGTCCCCGCGCATCTTCACGAAGTTTTTGATGTTGTTTATGATGACGTCGTAGCTGCCCTTGCCGTTTACCGTCTTGCGCACGCCGTCGTGCACTTCCTCTCTGCCGTCTATGCTCAAAACGACGTTTTCCATCTCTTCGTTTAAGTATTTCGCCGTCTCTTCGTTGAGCAGCACGCCGTTGGTCGTCAGGGTGAACAGGAATTTTTTACCGTGCTTTGCCGCCTGCTCTTTGGCATACGCCACCGTCTTTTTCACCACGGAAAGGTTCATCAGCGGTTCGCCGCCGAAAAAGTCCGTTTCGAGGATTTTGCGGTTGCCGCTGTTCGCGATGAGAAAATCGATAGCGGCTTTCGCCACCTCGAAACTCATATATTCCGTCCTGCCCTTATAGCTGCCCTGCCCCGCGAAACAATATTCGCACCGCAAATTGCAGTCGTGGCAGATATGCAGGCAAAGCGCCTTTACGAGGTCGCTTTTTATGGGGATTTCCTTTTCCTCTTCCGCAAAGAGCACGCCCTCGCTTTTGAGTTCGGCGATCTCTTCTTCGATCTCTTTCACCGCCTCTTCGTCGGCACCGTGGAAATCGTAAGGCTCTCCGTTTATCTTCTTCACGACTTCCGCCGTGAGTTTGTCGCAGATGTGCAGCGCCCCCGACGCGTTATCGTAAAGATAATACGTGCCGTCGGCTTCAAAAGTATGTACCATGGTTTTCTCCGTAACATGAATCGGGAGCAGTAAATATTACTGCTCCCGAAAATTTTTTTTCAATCAGTTGAGTTCTTTGATCTTGGTTTCCCTGGTGATCTTTTCACAGGACTGGTTGCCGACCGTGCAGGAAGTTTTGCAAGCCGACTGGCAGGTGCTTCTGCATTCGCCGCAGCCGCTGGAAGTTCTTTTGGCGGGGACCGCCACCGTTTTGATTCTGCGCATATATCTTACCCTCCGCATTTTTCGCTTTTTTATCATTATACAAAAAACGCGGTGTTCTGTCAAGGACTTTTTCGAATTAGTTCTCTTTTCTGACATTCACCGCGATGACGCCCGAAATGAGTCCGACGGCGAGCCCGAACGCCGCGTCTATCAGAAAAGAAACGCTAAACACCTGCGCCCCCGCGACGAGCGCGAAAATAAGGTAGGTGAGCAAAAACACGAAAAGTCCCGTAAGCGCGCCTTTAAGCCAGCCGAACCGACCCTTTAAGGAAAAGAAACAGCCGATGAACACGGCAAGGCTCTTGATAAACTGATCGACCACGTGAATGACGTTGTCGCCCGGCGAAAAAAGCTGCACCACAAAGGAAAACACCAACACGGCGACGAGGGAGAATATCATGCCCTTCAAAATGCCGTTTACTACCATTTTAATGTCGTTTTTAACCATAAAAAAACCTCCGCATCGATATACCTTATGCGGAGGTTTTTGAAATTATTCTTTATTTTCTTCTTCGGCATTTTCCGCGGGCGCCGCAGGAGCTGCGGGAGCGGTCTCCTCGAAAGGTTCGCCCTTGTCTTCCGCCTTCGTTTCCGCAACCGACTGCGAAGCAGGTGCGTTTGCGGGAGCGGTCTGATAGATCGCGCCTTTATCGAATTTGATATACGAAACGTTTTTGCCGCTGCCCGTTTCCATGGTAAAGGTGTTTTCCTCGTCGTCGATGGCAACGATGACGCCGCACACGCCGCCGATGGTCTTCACCTTATCGCCCACGCGGATTCCGGCCAGCTTTTCCTGTTCCTGTTTCTGACGCTTTTTGTTCGAGATGAACGTCCAGACCACGAAACCGACCAAGAGCAATATCAGCACGGCGTAGATAACGTAAGTAGACCACGGCGTACCCGTATTCCCGCTGTCCGTAGATTCTGCAAGCAATAAATGCAACATTGTATTTTCTCCTTGAAGTTTTTTATTTTATTTTTCTTATTGTACTTTATTTTAAGAATTTTTGCAAGCGTTTGTGCACAATTTCGCCCGCCGCGCGCTTTTTAGACAAATTTTTCCTTTTTAAAAGCCTCGTGAACCGTATTTTGCGTAAAACTCTTCGGCATATTCTGCAAAACATCCGTCCAAAATCGCCTGCCGCATACCGCGCATGAGCTTTGTCAGGAACGTGATGTTGTGCAGGCTGAGCAGCATTCCCCCCATCATCTCGCCCACGTTCACCATGTGTCTGAGATACGCTTTGGTATAGTTGCGGCAGCAATAGCAGTCGCATTCCGAATCGAGCGGCGTAAAATCGTCTTTATACTTCGAGTTCCTGACGACGATCTTGCCGCGGGAGGTCATGGCGGTGCCGTTGCGCGCGATGCGCGTGGCGAGCACGCAGTCGAACATATCGATGCCGCGGCGCACCCCTTCGATGAGACAGTCTGGACTGCCCACGCCCATGAGATAGCGCGGCACGTTGACGGGATACTTGTCGAGCATGAAGTCCATCACGTCGTACATGATATCCTTCGGTTCGCCCACCGAAAGCCCGCCGATGGCGATGCCGTGTTTCGCGTAAGGTATGCTCTCTTTCAGGCTCGTTTCCCTCAAATCCTTGTACATATTACCCTGTACGATGGGAAAGAGCGCCTGCTCTTCGTTTTTATGCACGGCGGCGCAGCGTTCCAGCCACTTGAGGGTGCGCTCCATCGCCGCTTTGGAAAACTTGTAATCGGCGCCGTACTCGCTGCACTGGTCGAACGCCATGATGATGTCGGCGCCGAGATTGTTTTCGATTTCTATCGCCTTTTCGGGAGTGATGAAGTGCAGTCTGCCGTCCACGTGGGAATTGAAATAAACGCCCTCGTCCTTGATTTTATTGAGCTTCGCCAGGGAAAACACCTGAAATCCGCCGCTGTCGGTCAGAATGGGTCTGTCCCAGTTCATGAACTTGTGCAGTCCCCCCGCCGCCTTGACGATGTCGTCGCCGGGGCGCATATAAAGATGATAGGTGTTTGCGAGGATTATTTGCGCGCCTGCCTCTTTCAGGTCGCGCGGATACACCCCTTTGACCGTCGCCTGCGTGCCGACGGGCATATATACGGGCGTTTCGATATCTCCGTGCGGCGTGTGGAATATTCCCGCCCGCGCGCCCGTGCGAGGGTCCTGTTTTACCGTTTCAAACCAAAATTTTTTATCTTCCATATTTCACTCGATGAACATAGCGTCGCCGAAACTGAAAAAGCGATAACGCTCCTTGACGGCGGTCTTGTAAATTTCCAGCGTCTGCTCCCTGCCGCAGAACGCCGAAACCAGCATGATGAGGGTGGATTTGGGCAGGTGAAAGTTCGTGATGAGGGCGTCCACGCACTTGATTTTCACGCCTGGATAGATGAATATATCGGTATTGCCCTCCCCCGCTTTGATGAATCCGTTTTCGTCCGCCGCGCTCTCGAGGGTCCTGACGCTCGTCGTGCCGACGGCGATGACCCTGCGCCCTTCGCGCTTGGCGCGGTTGATTTTTTCGGCGGTCTCCTCGTCTATTTTATAATATTCGGTGTGCATCTTGTGGTCGGCGATGTCCTCTTCCTTGACGGGACGGAAAGTGCCCAGCCCCACGTGCAGCAAAACGTCCGCGACCTCCACACCCTTCTTTTGCAGTTTTTCAAAGAGTTCGGGCGTAAAGTGCAGTCCCGCCGTCGGCGCGGCGGCAGAGCCTTCTATTTTGGAATATACCGTCTGGTACCGCTCCTTATCCTTGAGCTTTTCGTGGATATACGGCGGCAGGGGCGTTTCGCCGACCTTGCTCAAAATATCTTCGAAAACGCCGTCGAAAATAAAGCGGACGATACGGCTGCCCTCTTCCCCCGTCGCAAGCACGGTGAGGGAAAGTTCGCCGTTCACGACGAGTTGTACGCCGGGACGCGCCTTTTTGCCGGGCTTGACCAGCACTTCCCAGTCGGTGAGGTTCAGCCGCTTTAAAAGCAGGATTTCCACCTTGCCGCCGTTTTTCGTAAAGCAAAATATACGCGCGGGAAGTACGCGCGTATTGTTTCTCACAAGCAAGTCGCCCGCTTTGAGCATGTCGGGCAAATCGTAAAAATGCAAATGTTGAATCTTTTCTTCGCCGCGCTTATATACGAGCAGGCGGGAAGCGTCCCGCGGCTCGACGGGCGTTTGCGCGATGAGCTCTTCGGGCAGTTCGTAATCAAAATCTTCCGTTCTCATTTCACTCTTCTCTTTCCAGCATGGAAAGCTGTTTTATCTTCGCCTCGGGCATCTTCAGCCCCAGGTGTTCGTATCCTTTTTTCAAAAGCACCCGCCCGCGCGGCGTGCGCGCGATAAACCCCAACTGCATGAGATACGGTTCGTAAACGTCCTCGATGGTGTTGGAATCCTCGTTGATGGTGGCGGCAAGCGTTTCCAGCCCGCACGGCCCGCCGTTGAACTTGTTGACCATGGAGCGGAGCAGGTTCCTGTCCGTTTCGTCCAATCCCAGAAAATCGATTTCCATGCGGTCGAGCGCTTCCTTCGCGTCCTCCGCTACGATGCGCGCGTGCCGCTTGACCAGCGAAAAGTCCCGCACGCGCTTTAATAAGCGGTTGGCGATACGCGGCGTGCCGCGGCTCCTCTTTGCAATCTCCTCCGCGGCGGCGCGCTCGATTTCCGCACCCAGCTTAACGGCGGAGCGCCGCACGATCTCGCCAAGCTCTTCCGCCGTATAGTTTTCCAGACGGCACAGCACACCGAAACGGTCGCGCAGCGGGGACGCGAGCATACCCGCTTTCGTGGTGGCGCCGATGAGGGTGAATTTCGGCAGAGGCAGCTGCACGTTCTTCGCAGACGGACCCTTGCCGATGATGAAATCGAGGGTGAAGTCCTCCATCGCGGGATACAAAATCTCCTCCACACTGTGGTTGAGACGGTGTATTTCGTCGATGAAAAGCACGTCGTTTTCGTTGAGGTTGGTCAAAATCGCCGCCAGGTCGCCCGCACGCTCGATGGCGGGTCCGCTGGTGACCTTGATGGCGGAACCGAGCTCGTTTGCGATGATGTGCGCGAGCGTGGTCTTGCCCAGCCCGGGAGGGCCGTACAAAAGCACGTGGTCGAGCGCGTCGCCCCGCATTTTGCTCGCCTCGATATAGACCGACAGGTTGTCTTTGATTTTCTGCTGTCCGATATACCCCTCCATATTTTTGGGGCGGAGCACGTTTTCGACTTCGTTGTCTTCGAACTCCTTTGTGGACATCACCAGTCTTTCTTCTTCCATATTACCTCATCGTCCTGAGCGCAAAGCTCAAAACGTCCTTGATATCCGTCGCGCCCGC
>CASETU010000028.1 GCA_949290895.1 uncultured Bacillota bacterium | reverse complement strand
TAACTGTTGCACTTAACTTGACAATTCATCTTACCGATTGTTTTTTCGTGGAGTTTTCCCCCGCGGTTAAAAAAATAATCGCCACCGGGCGAAATTTTTACTTTTCGCAAAAAGGCGCTCCTTTGAAAGGATAAAATAAAACTTTCCCTCCGCTCTGCAGAGAAATTCAGTAATCGCTCTTTCCGAAAAGATAATCCAAAGACACTTCGAAATACTCGCTTAAAAACAGCAGCGCGTTCATCGACGGTTCCTGTTTATCCCTTTCCCAGCTGTGCACCGTGTTTCCGCTGACATTTAAAAGATCCGCCAACTCTTTTTGCGTGATTCCCTTAGCATTGCGCAATTCTTTTAATCTTTCACCAAAAACCTTCATACTAAAAAAATACACGAAATTCGTGATTTTTCCTTGACAATCACGTTTTTCGTGATTATAATAAAAATAAATACGATATTCGGAGGAAAAATATGACCGGCGAACCGCAACTGAAGTTCACAAAGACGGAGATTTATGAAAAACTGAAGGAAACGATTGCGCAAAAATTACCGCAGGAAGAAGTGAAAAACCCACATTTGGCGTCGCAGCTGAAAAGCTTAAAGGAAGAAGACGTGCTCATTGAGTTACGCAAAGCGACCTTCGACGCGGGATATCTTCGCATCAACTGTACGGCGGAAGGATTCCGCCGCTACGACGACGGCTCCTACATGCAGCGGACGATGAACGACGAAGTGGATTCCGCCGAATGGCTGTTCTGCACTTCGGGCACGGACTCGCTGGGCGAAGACGCGAAAAGACTTACGAGTATCGATTACTGTTACAAAACGCAGCCGCAAATCGCGAAAGCCGTAGCCGAAAACTACTGCCGCACGCAACTACAGAATTTAAACATGACGATGCGCGAATGCCGCGTGAACAATTACCGTTTTATCGAAACGAAAGCGGAATTTGAGGTGTACGGCTGGTATATAAACATTGCCTATACCGACGAAAAGGGCAAAAAGTGCGAACTGTTTTGCGGGAAAGTAAAAATGGAAAACCTGCAAACAGAAGAGCAAGACCTTTCTATATGGCTCACGTTGCCGCTTTGCAACGCCGAAAGGCGGAAAAAAGCCGTCCGCACCGCGGCGAACGTCGTTTATAACCTGCTTTTCTTCCTTTCGCTCGCCGCTTACCTTGTCAACTGTTTTATGGTCGGCAGGTTCGGGACCTATCTTCACCTCGCCGTGCCCGCGGCGGGCATAGTCCTCTATATCTGCGCCAAGCTGACAAAACGCCGCGCGAAAAAATTTTTCGCCGCGATTTCCCTTTTACCCGTTGCCGCCATGATTGCAGGCACGTTTTTCGACATTTTGTCTTTCCTTTCTTAAAATGCAATCTTGTTTTTCTGAAACAATTACGGGGCTGACTTTCGCCAGCCCCGTTTGATCTTTAAAAATTTACGCCGAATCCTTTACACCGTTACCTTTTCAAAGTCGCTCGCGGGGTGTTTGCAAAGCGGGCAGATAAAGTCCGCGGGAAGATTTTCCCCCACATACTCATAACCGCAAATCTTACAGCGCCATACCGTTTTTCCCGCCGCCTGCGGCTGCGGTTTCGGCTTGACGTTCTTTTGATAATAGTCATACGTACAGGTGTTTTTATCGCTTAAAAGGACGGAATCGGTCACCTCCGCGACAAAAAGCGTGTGCGTGGAAAAGTCCGTTTCGCTCTTCACGCGGCAGGTGAACACCGCGTTGGCAAAACGGTTATTGAGCGCGTAGATGCCGTTCGCCATGCGAAAACAGCTTTCAAAACCGTCGAATTTGTCCGCCGTCCTGCCCGACTGAAAACCGAAACGCTTGATGACGTCGAACGTCACATCCTCGCTCAGCACCGAAACGTTGAACTCCTTCGTCTTCTGAATGAGCTCGCGAGTATAATTTGCCTTGTTGACGGCGACAACCACCTCGTAAGGCTCGCTCGTGACCTGCATAAAGGTGTTGTTGATCATGCCGTTGTCCTTTTCGACGTCGCGCGTCGAAACGACGTAAAGTCCGTAACCGATTTTGAAAAACGCTTTTTTATCCATTTCGTTACTCCCTTTTTTTTGATTGTAAAGCATTCTCGATAATTTGTCAACACAAATCGAAACGCGGCGGCAAAATTCCCTTTTCCCGCGCGCAACGAACCGCCCGAAAGACGATAAAAGACGCCTATTCTGCCCGTCGCGTTTTTGCCCCGCGTTTATCCCCACATTTTGCCCGCGGCTTTTTTATTCGCTACTTTTTTGCCTTTTGCGGTTTGTCCCTCCGCGCCCGCCGCATTTATCCCCCGCCCTTGCCCGCTGCGTTCCCTTTTTTACATAAAAAACATACGCCCCCGCGCAAACTTGCGCGGGGGCGCTTTTCATCGAATCGCCGAGTCGGTCTGTAAGCCGAGTTCTGTCGTGTACGGTCATTTATCTAGCCTTAACGTTACCGTTAAGATCAAGCGATATAAACGAAACTGCCAAGCGAGCAACCTTTCAGGCAGCTTCCCAATCTTGCATCGGACGGGGTTTACATGGCTTTCTCCGTCGCCGGAGAAACGGTGAGCTCTTACCTCGCCTTTCCACCCTTAC
>CASETU010000027.1 GCA_949290895.1 uncultured Bacillota bacterium | reverse complement strand
GGCGGCGGCGGGCATATCCTCGCCAGCGGCTGTATGATACGCGGACTTTACGAGGACGCGGTGGACAGGCTGGTTTACGCCTGCAAACAGCATATAGAATAAAAAATCTCCGGCGGGGCGTCACGGACAGAGATGAACGGATTTATCAACATATTCAAGCCCGAGGGAATGTCTTCGGCGTTCTGCGCGGGGCTGGTGAAAAAGAAATTCAATATGCCCTGCGGGCACATGGGTACGCTTGACCCGCTGGCGTCGGGCGTGCTGCCCGTGGCGGTAGGGCAGGCTTGCAGGCTCTTTCCGTTTCTTTTGGAAAAGGTGAAAAAATACGAGGCGGAATTTACCTTCGGCTACGAGACCGACACCCTCGACGCGGGCGGTGCAGTCGTGAAGAGCGGCGGCAAAGTTCCGTCGCTGAAAGACGTTTTGTCCGTTTTGCCCGCGCAGACGGGCAAAATATTGCAGGTGCCGCCGAAATTTTCCGCAAAGTGCGTGGACGGCAAGCGGGGGTATAAGCTGGCACGTGCGGGCAAGGAGTTTGAACTTCCTCCCAAGGAAGTGGAAATTTTAACCCTTACCGCCTGCGAAACGGAAAAAAAAGATACCTTCCGCTTTTTCGTGGAGTGCAGGGGCGGCACGTATATCCGCTCGCTCTGCCGCGACGTGGCGCAAAGCCTCGGCACGTTTGCCACGATGACAAAGCTCGTGCGCACGCAGTCGGGAATATTTACGGCGGAGCGGAGCGTTACTTACGACGAACTGAAGGCAAGCGATACGCCGCAAAAGTATCTTTTGCCCTCCGATTCGGCGGTGGATTTTGAAAAATTCACTTTGAGCGGCGAGCAGGCGACGCGGCTTTTGAACGGGCTTTACGACGAATACCCCATAGCCGACGGGCTCTATCGCATCTATAACGAAGGCGAATTCTGGGGCGTGGGACAAGCGGAAAACGGGCTTATCAAGATGAAAGCCTACGTGCGGTTTTAATTATGGAAAAGACGACTTGCGTTATGGCGCTGGGATATTTCGACAGCGTGCATATCGGACATAAAAAGGTGATTGCCGAGGCGCGCGCCGTAGCGGAAAAGCTCGGCGTCAAGACGGGCGTATTCACGTTCGGCGGCGATCTGGCGGCGCGTTTTCACAAAACGGGCGGCATGGTGTTCACCCTCGCGGAGCGGGAAAAACTCCTCGCCGCCGCAGGGGCGGACTTCGTGTACGCCGCGGCGTGCGATGAAGCTTTTCTCTCCCTCGATAAATCGGAATTTCTCGCGTTTTTGCTGAAAAAATTCGACGTACGCGCTTTCGTGTGCGGGTTCGACTACACTTTCGGCAAGGGCGGCGCGGGGGACGCGGCGTTTTTGCGGGATTTCGCTGAGGAAAAAAACATCGCGGTGAAGATCGTTCCCGAAATGCGTTCGGAGGGCGTAAAAGTCTCCACTACGGAAATCAAAAAGCGGCTGGCGGCGGGTGACGTCGAGGGCGCGAACGCCTTGCTCGGCAACCCTTATTTCGTCACGGGCAGCGTGGTAAAGGAGCGCGGCGTGGGGCACAAGATAGGATTTCCCACCGTCAATTTGTATCCCGCGGCGGAAAAATTCCCCTTGAAAAACGCGGTGTACGGCGGACACGCTTATGTAAACGGCGTGCGGTATCTTGCCATCGTCAATTACGGCGCCCGTCCGACTTTCGGTTTGAGCGCGCCCCTCACCGAGGCGCACCTCATCGGGTTCGACGGCGACCTATACGGCGAGCAGATAGCCGTCTATTTCGATTTTTTCCTCAGGGAAATCAAAAAATTCAACGGCGTTGACGAGCTGAAAAAACAGCTCGAAACGGATACGCAAAGGACAAAAGAACATGATAAAATTCGGACCGAGCGGTAATTCGCAAAGTTTTTTCGATGCCGGCTTTAAGCACAGCGAGCAGTCTGCGCCCTTCGTGAAGAACATGGGGCTCGATTGCTTTGAATATTCCTTCGGGCGAGGCGTAAACATGGGGGACGCCAAGGCGGTGTCCGTCGGCGCGGCGTTTCGCGCGGCAGAGGTGGAAATCAGCGTGCATGCCCCTTATTTCGTCAATCTTGCGGGGGAGGACGCGGAAAAGTCCTACGGCTATATCCTCGCCTCAGCGCGTACGGCGCGGCTCATGCAGGGCAGGCGCGTGGTGTTTCACCCCGCGTCGCAGGGCAAGCTGGAACGCGAGGCGGCTGTTTCCCTCACCGAAGAGCGCCTGCGCATATTGCGGGATAAAATTTACGAAAACGGGCTGGAAGACATGATATATTGCCCCGAAACCATGGGCAAAAAGCGGCAGATCGGCACGGCGGAGGAGATCGTGCGGTTTTGCAAGGTCGATAAGATATTCACCCCCTGCGTGGACTTCGGGCACATCAACGCCCGCGAGGGCGGCACGCTCAAAGACAAAGGCGAGTTTATCGAGTTGCTTTCCCGCATGATAGACGGGTTGGGATTCGAGCGCATGAAAAACTTCCACGTGCATTTTTCCAAAATCGAATACGGCGCGGGCGGGGAAGTGCGTCACCTCACCTTCGAGGACGAAAAATACGGTCCGCGTTACGAAGATTTCGTGGATGCCGTCAAAGAATTGCGTCTTGAGCCGTACGTGATATGCGAATCGGCGGGAACGCAGGCGGAAGACGCATTAAAAATGAAAGTTTACTACGAGAAAAATTGACAAAGCGCGTAAATTTTGATAAACTAAATGCTAAGGGAAAAAATCACGGGCGGAAGAAGAGGCAGAAAATGGATAAAACTTTC
This sequence comes from uncultured Bacillota bacterium, assembly GCA_949290895.1. GTDB lineage: Bacteria > Bacillota > Clostridia > Christensenellales > Borkfalkiaceae > UMGS775. The sequence continues at coordinate 6,452 of CASETU010000027.1, read as the reverse complement.
AGATTGAAAACGGGCGAGGCGTTGCTTTTGACCGATGAAAGCGAAAGACGGTACTTCATCGATTTCGACAGCAGTTTCGGTTACGTGCTCATCACAGCGGAAGAACGCGTGTTTTATACGGATAAGCGCTATCTTTCGGCGGCAAAGGAAAAGCTGGCGGGGTGGATCGTGGAAGAATTCACGGGTCTCGACGCCGTTGTCGAACGCATTAAAAAAGCGGGCGCGAAGAGCGTGCTCATCGATTATTCCGTGACGACTTTGACGGAATACGATAAACTGAAAAAAATGAAATTCCGTTTCAAAGACGCGGGTCGCAGGCTGGAAAGCCTGTTCGCCGTCAAGTCCAAAACGGAGATAGAGCGCATCGCCAAGGCGTGCTCCATCGCGGAAAAAGCGTTTTACGCGACGCTTAATTCCATCGAAGAGGGCATGACGGAAAAAGCGCTTTCCAACATTTTGGAATACAATATGCACCGCTACGGCGCGGATAAGGTCAGTTTTGAAACCATTGTCGCGTTCGGGGAAAACAGCGCGGTGCCGCACCATAAGACGGGCGATACCAAACTGAGAAAGGATATGCCCATACTCATCGATTTCGGCTGCGTGTACGAAGGGTATTGTTCGGACTGCACGCGGACTATCTACTACGGAGAACCCGACGACGCGTTTGTGGACGCTTACGCGGCGGTGCTGGAGGCGAATAAAAAGGCGGAAGCGGAAATCCGTACGGGCATGGGGTTCGCCGCGGCGGACAAGATCGCGCGGGACGTTCTGGCAAAGTACGGCATGGACAAGGCGTTCACCCATTCTTTGGGACACGGTATCGGCGTAAAAATTCACGAATATCCGTACATCAGTCCCAAGGGCGGAGAGGCAAAGCTGAAAAGCGGCATGGTGTTTTCCGTGGAACCGGGCGTGTATTACGACAAAAAGTTCGGTATCCGCATCGAGGACACGGTGGTGCTCAAGGGCGGCGTAAAGCGGCTATTTAAAGACGAAAAGAATTTAATTTTGATAAATTAAGGAGATTTTAAATTATGATCACGGCAGGCGATTTCAGAAAAGGCGTTACTTTCGAGTATGAAAGCGGAATTTTCACCATCGTGGAATTTCAGCACGTAAAACCCGGTAAGGGCGCGGCGTTCGTTCGTACCAAGATGAAGAACGTCGTCACGGGCGCGGTTTTGGAAAAGACGTGGAACCCCACCGAAAAGGTGCAGGAAGCCCACATCGAAACCAAATTCATGACCTATTCCTATACCGACGGCGAACTGTATTACTTCATGGACGACGAGTTCAACCTCACGCCGCTCAACTACGACCAGGTAGAGGACGCGTTGCAGTATATCAAGGAAAACGACAGAGTGACGGTCAAGTCGTATAAGGGCGTGCCGTTCTCGGTGGAATGCGAAAACTTCGTCGTGCTGCGCGTTACCCAGGCAGACCCCTCGGTCAAGGGCAACACCGCGACCAACGCCACGAAGGACGCTATTTTGGAAACGGGCGCGAAAATCCAAGTCCCGATGTTCGTCAACGAAGGCGAACTTATCCGTATCGATACGCGTACGGGCGAATATATGGAAAGAGTCAAGGGTTAAACCCTTTCGGAACACTCCGCCTTTGCCGCCTTACGGCAAAGGCGGTTGTTCGTTTTTGCGGAGTTTTCTAAAAGTTTTTCCGCTTGTTTCGGCGGCGAACACGATAACGGAAATAAGGTAAAATTCAGGAATAAAGCGTTTTAAGGAGCGCGAAAAAAGTTGAAAACGGTTCTGATCACGGGGGGCGCGAAGGGAATCGGCAGGGCGTGCGCCGTCCTTTTTGCCGAGGAAGGCTATCGCGTCTTTATCGATTACAACACATCTCGAAACGAGGCTCTTGCGCTGGCGGATTCGCTCGCCGCGCGGGGGCTTTTCGCGCGCGCTCTGCAAGCGGATGTTTCCCGCGCGGCGGAGGTGGACAAACTCTTTTCGGAAATCGAAAGGGAGTGTAAGGGCGTGGACGTTCTCGTCAACAACGCGGGCGTCAGCCTCATCAAGACCCTCGACGAAACGAGCGAAAAAGAGTGGGACGACGTTTTCGCCGTCAACGTGAAAAGCGCGTTTTTGACCTGTAAGCGCGCGCTCCCGTACATGATATCGAGAAAGGCTGGCAGTATCGTCAACGTCTCGTCGATGTGGGGGGTGGCGGGCGCGTCCTGCGAAGTCGCTTACTCCGCGTCGAAATCGGCGCTCGTGGGGTTCACGAAAGCGCTTTCCAAAGAAGTCGGTCTTTCGGGAATCCGCGTCAACGCGGTGTGCCCGGGCGTCATCGAAACGGATATGAACCGCGCCCTCGGCAAGGACGTTTTGCAAGAGCTTGCGGAAAGCGCCTCGTTAAACCGCCTCGGCTCGGCGGAAGAGGTCGCCTCGGCGGTATTTTATCTTGCGGCTAAGGCGTCCTTTGTAACGGGACAGGCGCTCGGCGTGGACGGCGGTTTTTTATGAGAAAATTAAGAAAGGACGCCGAACGCGCCCCCGTTTCCAACATAATCATTATATTATTGCTGGTCATCGGATTCGCCTCCTTTCCCATCAAGGATACGATTTCCCTTTTCGGATTGGAGTATACGCAGGTCAACCGCTATATCTTCACGGCGGCTTTCCGATTGTTGTTTCTGGCGGTCATGGTGTATTTTCTTTATACCTACCGCTTTCAGAAATCGCTTAATTTCAAAGTGAAAAAGTTTTACGCCGTGTTGCCGTGCTATCTGGTGGTCGTCAACAATTTTCCCGTTATCGCGCTAGCGACGGGGCAGGCGCAGGTGAGCGCCTCCGCGGGCGTAATACTTTTATATCTCTTGCAAACGCTCTTCATCACCGCGTTTGAAGAAGTAGCTTTCCGCGGCATCATCTTTCCGCTGTGTTATTTAAAATTGCGTCAAAAAAAGCGCGCGGTGTTCTGGGCGGCGGCGCTTTCGAGCGCGCTGTTCGGCGCGGTGCACCTCGTCAATCTTCTGGGCGGCGCGGGGATCGGCGCAACCCTTTTGCAGGTCGGCTACAGCTTTCTCATTGGCGCGATGTGTGCCGTGTCCATGCTCCTTACCGAAAGCCTGTTCGTTCCGATTTCCCTGCACTTCATCTTCAATGCGGGGGGATTGCTCGTCGAAGAGCTCGGCAGCGGCGGTATCCTCAACATGCCCACGGTGGTGCTCACCGCCGTCATCGGCGTCGCCGTCGGCACGTATTTGTTTTACGTGGCGTTCAATATGAAAAACGAACGCATGGAAAGCCTCATCGCCTGCGGGGAAGAACCGCCTGCGGAGTCTTGATTTTAAATTCTTCGGCGCTTGCCGCGCCGAAGAATTTTTAAATTTACGGGGGTATAATTAAAACGAAAGGTTCTTGCCTTGACAAAAACCGCCCGTCCTGTTAAAATATAGCCGTTTGTGAAAAAAATGAAAGGAGAAAGGGAATTATGTTGACGTCTATTTGCGGTATCAACTGGGGCGATGAAGGCAAGGGCAGAATGGTCGATTTGCTTTCGTCGGATTACGACGTGGTCGTGCGTTATCAGGGGGGCAACAACGCGGGGCACACCGTCATCAACGAAAAGGGCAAGTTCATACTGAACCTGCTGCCGAGCGGGATTCTGCGCGACGGCGTGGTGAACGTCATGGGCAACGGCATGGTCGTCGACATCAAGCACCTTTACGGGGAGATCGGCAGGCTGGAAGACGCGGGCATCAAAATTTCCCCCGAAAATCTGAAGATAAGCTCTTCGGCGGTCATCTGCATGCCGTATAACGTGATGCAGGATTGTTTGGAAGAAGAGCGCCTCAAGGATAAGAAATACGGTTCCACCAAGCGCGGGATTGCGCCGATTTACGGCGATAAATACTTAAAAAAGGCAATCCGCATGGGAGAACTGTTCCATAAAGATTTGCTCAAAGAGCGCTTGAAGGACATCGTCGAATGGAAAAATCTGACGATCAAGGGCGTTTACGGCGCCGAACCCGTCACGGTGGAATCGATGATGGCTTATCTCGAAGAATACGGCGATAAATTCCTGCCGTACATCTGCGATACGGGCAAATATCTCGACGAGGCGGCGAAGAGCGGCAAGAAGATTATGTTCGAAGCGCAGCTCGGCGCGCTCCGCGACATCGACTTCGGCATCTATCCCTATACTTCCTCGTCGAACACCATCGCGGCATACGCACCCATCGGCGCGGGCGTGCCCAACCATAAGCTGGATTTATCCATCGGCATCATGAAGGCGTACTCCACCTGCGTAGGCGAGGGACCCTTTACGGCGGAATATTTCGGCGAAAAGGCGGAAGCGCTGAGAAAAGCGGGCGGCGAATACGGCGCGGCGACGGGCAGACCGAGGAGAGTCGGACCCTTCGACGTCCCTGCAAGCCGCTATGGCATCAGAATGCAGGGCGCGGACGAGATCGCCCTCACCAAGCTGGACGTGCTCTCCTTTATGGATGAAATCGAAGTGTGCACGGCGTACGAGCTGGACGGCAAGGAGATAACCGACTTCCCGTTCTCGGCGGATCTCGACCGCTGCAAACCCGTATTCACCAAGCTCAAGGGCTGGAACAAGGATATTTCCGATTGCAGAAAGGAAGAGGATTTGCCCAAAGAGGCGCTGGATTATATTCGCTTTATCGAAAAGGCGACGGGTTCTTATATCAAATACGTTTCCGTCGGGGCGAGCAGGGAACAGTACGTCGTTTTGGAAAGAAAATAATAACGTTTACCGTTTACGCCGCGCGGCTGTTTTCAGCCGCGCGGCGCCTTGCGGTAAAGCGAAAATCGAGGTTTTGTTTTTGATATGAAAAGAGGTTACGGAATTTTAATGCACGTATCGTCTTTGCCGAACCGCTACGGTATCGGCAGTTTCGGGGCGGAGTGCTTTCGGTTTATCGATTATCTTTCTCGCGCGGGCGCGAAATACTGGCAGGTGCTGCCGCTCAGTCAGACGGGGTTCGGCAATTCGCCCTATCAATCTCCCGCGGCGGGCAGTCTGAACCCGTATTTCATCTCCCTCGATACGCTCTGCGAAGAGGGGCTTTTGACGAAAGAAGAATGCGCCGCGCAGGAAACGCCGCTTTCTCTCGTCGATTACGGTAAGCTGTATTTCGAGCGCTATCCGCTCCTCAGAAAGGCTTTTTCCCGTTTTAACAGACCTGCCGCTTTTGCGCGCTTTGTCAAAAGCGGCGTTTTTGCCGATTACGCAATGTTCATGGCGATAAAGTCGGTAAGGAACGGCGCGTCTTTCGACGTGTGGGAACGCCCTCTCAAATTCCGCGACCCCGCCGCGTTGGCGCAGTTTGCCGCGGAAAACGAAGAGGAAATCCTCTTCTGGCAGTTTTTGCAGTACGAAGCGGCGGCGCAGTGGAAAAAGGTCAAGTCCTACGCGCGGGAAAAGGGGATTAAGATCATAGGGGACATCCCCATTTACACGGCTTACGATTCTTTGGAAGTGTGGCGCAATCCCGAACTTTTCAAGCTCGACGGGGAGCTGCGCGCCACGATGGTGGCGGGCGTGCCGCCCGATTATTTCAGCGAAAGCGGACAGCTTTGGGGCAATCCCGTGTTCGACTATGCGCGGCACGAGGCTGACGGTTTCCGTTGGTGGACGGAGCGCGTGAAAGCCGCCCTCGAAAATTACGATTATCTGCGTATCGACCATTTCCGCGGATTGGATCGCTATTACGAAATCCCCGCGGGCAGTCCCGACGCGAAAAACGGGCGTTGGGTGGACGTGCCGCACGATAAGCTGTTTGCCGCGCTGTTTGAAAAAGTCGACAAACGCCGTATCATTGCGGAAGATTTGGGCATTTTGGACGACGGCGTTTACGAACTCCTCGAAAAGACGGGTTTTCCCGGCATGAGCGTGCTTTCTTTCGCTTTCAACGGGGATAAGGCAAACAAATATCTTCCCGAAAATATCGAAAAAAATTCCGTCTGCTACACGGGCACGCACGACAACGACACCCTGCGTTCGCTTTTGGAACACATGAGCGCGTGGGATAAAAACAATTTCGTCGTCGGCGTGAAGAACAGCCTGCACGCTTTTCGACTCAATCGCAAAGCTGTGAGCGACGAAGACCTGGCGCGTGCGGTCGTGGAACTCGGGTTCGCGTGCAAGGCGGACGTGTTCGTGCTGCCCATGCAGGACGCGGCGTACCTCGGCGGGGAATACCGCATGAACGAACCCGCCACCGACAAGGCGCAGAACTGGAGCGTGCGCATCGGGGAGGAAAATTTCACTTTTGCCGTGGCAAAACGGCTGAAAACGCTTGCGGAGCGTCACGCGCGCTAAAAAGCGGTTGACAGAGATTCAAAATTCGGTTACAATAAAAATATAAGGAGAAAGTATGGAAAGAGGACTGCTTACCCCGTTAAAATTATTGAGAAGACAGGTTTTTGTGGAAGTGGCGCGCGTCGCGTTCGAATGCGACG
>CASETU010000026.1 GCA_949290895.1 uncultured Bacillota bacterium | reverse complement strand
TGATCGCTATGGCGCTTGCCTGCAACCCCAAGCTCATCATTGCGGACGAGCCGACCACGGCGCTGGACGTCACCATTCAGGCGCAGGTCCTCGATTTGCTTAAAGAAATCAAGCAGAAGATCAACGGTTCCATCATGCTCATCACGCACGATCTCGGCGTCATCGCAGGCATGGCGGACTACGTCGTCGTCATGTATGCGGGGCGCGTCATCGAAAAGGGGACGGTGGAGGATATTTTCGATTCTCCTTTGCATCCCTATACCGTCGGATTGCAGAAGAGCAAACCCGTGCTCAACAAGGATATCGAATGGCTTTACAGCATCAAAGGTCAGGTGCCGAATCCCATCGATATGCCGGACTACTGTTATTTCAAAGACCGCTGCGAACGCTGCAAAAAGGTTTGCGACGGCAAATATCCGCCCCTCGTGCAGGTCACGCCCACGCACAGTGTGGCATGCTATCTCTACGATGAAGGAAAGGAGGCCGCAAAATGAGCGAACGTGTGCAAACCGCTGAAGAACAGACCGCAAACGCGCAAAACGCCTCGGCAACGGAAAACGGCAATATTTTAGAAGTCCGCGACCTAAAAAAATATTTCCTCATCAAAAAGGAATGGAAACTGAAAAAAGTTCCCCTTCCCGACGCGGGCGAAGCGGCGGAACTCGGTCCGCAGGGCGAAATTGCGGAAGCGGTCGGGGAAGAGACCGTAGCGCCGTCGGGCGGGGCAGCGCCCGCGGAAACCGCTGAAAATGCGAAAAAAGACGGGGCGAAATTCAAACGGAAAATCGAGCTGGAAAAGACTTTCGTCAAAGCTGTGGACGGCGTTTCTTTCGACGTGCCGTACGGCAAGACGCTGGGCGTGGTCGGCGAATCGGGTTGCGGCAAAAGCACCATGGGACGCACGATTCTGCGTTTGCACGACGTGACGGCGGGCAAAGTGTTTTTCGAAGGGCGGGACATCACCGCCATGAAGAATGCGGAACTGAGGAAAATCCGTCCCGAAATGCAAATCGTCTTTCAGGATCCGTACAGCTCCCTACCGCCGCGGCTCCCTGTGGGCGAAATCATCGGCGAGGCGGTCAAAATCCATAAGATCGTGCCAAATTCACAATACCGCGACTACGTCATCGACGTCATGCGCAAATGCGGCTTGCAGGACTTTTATTTCGACCGTTATCCGCACGAATTCTCGGGCGGACAGCGGCAGAGGATTTGCATTGCGCGCGCGCTGGCGGTGAATCCGAAGTTCGTCGTCTGCGACGAGCCGGTCTCCGCGCTCGACGTTTCCATTCAGGCGCAGATCGTCAACCTGCTCAAAGAATTGCAAAGGGATTTGAAACTCACATACCTTTTCATTTCGCACGATCTGAGCGTCGTGGAGCACATTTCCGACCGCGTAGGCGTTATGTATTTGGGCAACTTTGTGGAAATGGGGGATAAAAAGGATATTTTCTCCAACCCCATGCACCCGTATACGCGCGCGCTGTTGTCCGCAGTGCCCGTGCCCGACCCGCATTACAAAGTCAAGAGAATTATTTTGCAGGGCGATATTCCCAGCCCCGCAAACCCGCCGAAAGGCTGTAAATTCCACACGCGCTGTCCGCATTGCATGGAAGTATGCAAGACGGTCGCGCCGAAGTACAAAGACTATGGTAACGGTCATCTGTGCGCCTGCCATTTGTATTCACAGGAGTAAAAAATGAAACGGAAAAACAAACTGCCCGATTACGACGACGGAAGGACGATTGCCGAAATGAATGTGGACGGCATGCCCTGGTATAACCCGAAAGCCGATAAAAAGAGCAAAAACGAGGAAGATAAGCCGACGAAAAAGGAACTCCGCGCGATGGTGCGCGCGGGGTATTTGGCGTATCTTCCGCGCGTTCTCGCCACGCTTTTGGGATTCGGCATGTGTATTTTTTTGGCGTATCTCTGGCTCAACGGCTGGACGCTTTGATTTTTCCGCGAATATAAGAAACTTTTCGGCGCGGCTGCGGAAAATATTTTCCGCAGCCGCGCTTTTCTTTTTGAAAGCGTGCAAAAGCGCGAAATCCGTTTTTCGCCCGCTGAAACGGCACGCGGAGACTTTGTGCGGCTCAAAATGCGGACATCGACTTGCGAAAAGGGCGCGCAAGGTGATTTTGTTGACAGAAAAACGAAATTGTAATATAATTTATTCTGCCGCGAAAACGCGGTAAAATTTGATATTCGGAGTAAAAACATGACGGAAAACATCGTAAAAGAATGGCTGGAAAACGTAAAGAACGAAACGCTGCTTACGGAACTGAAAAATCTTTTGTCCGACGAGAAAGCTGTCAATGATCGTTTTTATAAACATCTGGAGTTCGGCACGGGCGGACTTCGCGGAATCTTAGGCGTTGGGACGAACTGCCTCAACATCTACACCATCGCGCGGGCGAGCCGCGGCGTGGCGGCATACATGGCGGCGCACGGCATGAAGAAAATCGCCGTCAGCTATGACAGCCGCATCAATTCCGAGCTTTTTGCAAAGACGGCGGCGCGCGCGTTTGCCGCAAGGGGCATGGAGACCGTTTTGGTGAAAGAGCTTATGCCCACGCCTTTCTTGTCTTTCCTCACCCGCGAGGAAAAGTGCGACATGGGCGTGATGGTCACCGCCAGCCACAATCCCGCAAAGTATAACGGGTATAAAGTGTATAATTCCGACGGCTGTCAGATCGTGGACGCCGCCGCAAAGGAAATTTCCGATTTCATCGGCAGGGAGGACTATTTTTCCGCGGAGGAAGATTCCTTTGAAAATTATCTTTCGGCGGGGAAAATCAGATACTGCGCCGACACCGTGGAGGAAAAATACCTCGCGGGCGTGAAAAGAATCGTCGGGGCAGAGCAGCTCGGCGGGCTGAAACTGACTTATTCCGCTCTCAACGGCACGGGTTATCGCATCATTCCCAAAATCCTTAAGGAAGAGGGCGTGAAGGAGCTTGCGCTCGTAAAGGAACAGTGCGTGCCCGACGGCAATTTCCCCACTTGTCCCTATCCTAACCCAGAAAAGAGCGAGGCGCTTTCGCTGGGACTCAAGGTCGCCGCGGAAGAGGAAAGCGATTTATTGCTCGCCACCGATCCGGACGCCGACAGAGTGGGCATCGCCGTAAAGGATGGCGGGACGTATAAACTGCTTACGGGCAACGAAGTGGGCGTTTTGCTGACCGACTTTTTGCTGGAAAAGAAAAAGCGCGAGGGTGCGGATACGAGCCGATTTGTCGTGGTAAAGACCATCGTCACCACGAAGATGGCGAACGAGATCGCGAAGAAATACGGCGCTGAGGTCGTGGACGTGCTCACGGGATTTAAGTATATCGGCGAACAGATCGGGCTTTTGGAAAAGAAGGGCGAGCAGGACAGGTTCCTTGTCGGGTTCGAGGAAAGCTACGGTTACCTTTTGGGCACGCAGGTGCGCGATAAGGACGCCGTCGTCGCCGCGCTGGCAATTTGCAACATGGCGGCATATTATAAAAGACAGGGAAAAACCCTTGCCGAGCGGCTCGATGAACTTTACGAAGAGTACGGCAGGTATACCCATAAGCTGATGAGCTACGAGTTTGCGGGCGCGGAGGGCAGCGTGAAAATCAAAAGTTTCATGAAGGAACTTCGCGACGATAAACCCGCGGAGATCGGCGGGGATAAGGTGGTGAAAGTCACCGATTATCTCGAATGCGAAAAGACGGGATTGCCCAAGTCCAACGTCTTGTCCTTCGATTTGGCAAGCGGAGGCAGCGTGGTGTTTCGCCCGTCGGGCACGGAGCCGCTGGTTAAGATTTACGCCACGGTGCGGGGCGCGGGCAATGCCGCCGAAAAATTCGCCGCCGTGGAAAATTTCGTCAAAGGAAGATTATGAAAAATAAAAAAATCGTCGGCGCAAACGAAACGCACGGCGAAAAAAGCGACAATGCCGCGCTTTCGCACAGCCGCGAAAAGCGCGGCAAAACGGCATCGTTCATTTTGATTTGCTGTAATGTGCTCCTCGCCGCGGGTAAGATGACGGTGGGCGCGCTTTCGGGTGCGGTCTCCGTGCTGGCAGACGGGCTCAATAACCTTTCCGACTGCGGCAGTAACCTCATTTCCTACGTCTCGTTTAAAATGGCGGCGAAACCCGCCGATAAGGAACACCCTTACGGACACCAGCGCATCGAATATGTCGCGTCCATGATCGTCGCGTTCCTGATTTTGGTCATCGCGTTTGAACTTGGTCGGGAATCGGTCGGCAAGATATTTTCGCCGCAGGAAATGGACTTTTCCTTTCTCCTGATAGGCGTGATGATAGCCTCCGTCGCCGTCAAGCTCGGTATGTTCTTTTACGCGCGAATCCTCGCAAAAAAAATCGACTCTTCCGTGCTCGACGCGTCGTCGAAAGATTCCCTTTCCGACTGCGTCGCCACTTCCGCAGTGCTCGTTTCCCTCGTTATCGGAAGATTTACGGGCGTTAATTTAGACGGCTACGCGGGGCTTGTCGTCGCTTTGTTCGTCGCGTGGACGGGGATAGGGGTGCTCAAAAGCACCATGTCCAAACTCATCGGACAGGCGCCCGATCCGGAAATCCTCGAAAAAATCCGCAGCCGAATCCTTTCGCACGAAGGCGTGCTCGGCGTGCACGACGTCAGCGTTTACAGCTACGGCCCTAACAAATATTTCGCCAGCGCGCACATCGAAACGGACGCCTCCCTCGACGTTAACCGCTCGCACGAGATCGTGGACGAGATCGAGCGGGAGTTTGCGCAGGAAACGGACATCGCGCTGACGGGACATCTCGATCCCATCGAAGTTAATAACCCCGTCGTGGACGAAATGCGCGCCCGCGTGGAGGAGCTGGTTTCCGCCATAGACGCCCGTTTTTCGGTGCACGATTTCCGCATGGTCGCGGGACAGCACAAGACTAACCTCATTTTCGAGGTCGCCGTTCCCTTCGATACGAAGATTAGCGAAAGCGAAGTCGCCTCTGTCATCGCGCAAAAGATTTCCGAAATGGAAAACGGCAGGTATTCTCCCGTCGTATATGTGGAAAAGCAGATATAAAAAGCGATACGCATAAACGTCGCTTTTGCCGAAAAATGCGGTCTGCCCGTACGGCAATACCTTGTTTTTGGAACGGCGTTTTGCAAAAATATCCCGAAAAACGGCGAAATTTCAGTATTTTTTAAGCGGCTCTACCGACAGTAGAGCCGCTTTTTTTTCGGTAGAATTATTTTGTCGCGCTCTACGCAAAAACGTACAAGCGTATAGCGTTTTTTTCTTACGGTAGATTGATTTTCCGCGCGCTGCGGCATAAAATAATCGTGGAAATAATCAGACGGGTGCGCTGTTTCATGCGCGCTGCGGGCGGAATCGTCCCCTTGCGGTTTCGGTGAAGGATAGTGCGTCGGCGCTTTCTCATGCGCGCCCGTTGAAAATACGAAAAAACGAGGTATATCAAATGAGTGATTTTGTGCTTTGTTGCGGTTCTACGGCGGACTTGTCCGCAGAGCGGATTGCCGAAAGGAACATCGAATACATTCCCTTCCATTATTATATGGACGGTGTACAGCATACCGACGATTTGGGGAAAAGCATGCCCTATAACGAATTTTACGCCGCCATGGCGCGCGGCGTGGTGACGAAAACTTCGCAGATAAACGCCGACGAATACGAGCGCTTTTTTGAACCGTATCTCAAGGCGGGAAAGGATGTTTTGTACGTCAGTCTGTCTTCGGGTATTTCGGGCGCGTATAATTCTTCTCTCATCGCGCAGAGCGCGCTAAGGGAAAAATATCCCGAAAGAAAGATTTTCATGATCGATTCGCTCGGGGCGTCGTCGGGTTACGGTTTGCTGATGGAATCGCTTGCGGACTTGCGCGACGAGGGGAAGAGCATAGAAGAAGTCGCCGCATGGGCGGAAACACACAAGCTCAACGTGCATCACTGGTTCTTTTCCACCGACCTAACTTATTACGTGCGCGGCGGCAGGATTTCCAAAGCCGCGGGCTGGTTCGGTACGATATTCAATATTTGCCCGCTCCTCAACATGGACGACAAGGGCAAGCTTATCCCGCGCAAAAAGGTGCGCACGAAACATAAAGTCATACGCGAGATCGTCAACGCGATGGAAGCTACCGCCGAAAACGGGACTGCTTACGACGGCAGATGTTATATTTCCCACGCCGCCTGTCTTGCCGACGCCACGGCGGTAAAAGATCTCGTGGAAGAACGCTTTCCCGCGCTCAAGGGCAAGGTGCGCATTTTCGATATCGGCACTACCATCGGCTCACATACGGGGCCGGGGACCGTCGCGCTGTTTTTCTTCGGAAAAACGAGAACGGAGTGAGCAAAATAAAAAGGCAAAAACGAAAAATCGTCAATCACAGGAAAGAAACGAAATATCAATTCAGCGCCCGCGGCGAACCGCCGCGGGCGCTTTTGCTTTTTTTGCGCTTTTAGCGCGGTTTTGAGGTTTTGCGCGCTTTTTGCATTTCGCGGGTTGTTTGTCCGCGCTTTCCGCGGGCGCTTTTTACATGTGCGGCGCGTTTAAAGTTTTCTGCGCGTTCCGTGCGGTTTCGGACGGGTCAAAATGCGGGGCGCAAATTCCGCTCGAAAAAAACCTTAAAAGTTGCTTATAGTAAGTATAAAGACAACGATTTTTCCGCCGCTTGCGGATTTTTTTGCAGAGGATTATAATAAAAAACGTAAATCAGGAGGGCGGGAATATGGCAAAATTCGTATTTGTAACGGGCGGCGTGGTCTCGGGTCTCGGCAAGGGCATCACGGCGGCAAGCTTGGGCAGGTTGCTCAAATCGCGGGGTTTTAAGGTCGCGGCGCAAAAGCTCGACCCGTATATCAACATCGACCCCGGCACGATGAGTCCGTATCAGCACGGGGAAGTGTTCGTCACCGACGACGGCGCGGAAACGGACCTCGATTTGGGGCATTACGAGCGGTTTATCGACGAAAATCTCAATAAGTTTTCCAACTTGACGACGGGCAAAGTGTACTGGCGTGTGCTTAATAAGGAGCGGAACGGCGAATACCTCGGACAGACGGTGCAGGTGATACCGCATATCACTGGGGAAATCAAGTCGTTTATCTACGGCGTGGCGGAAAAATCGGGCGCGGACGTGGTCATCACGGAAATCGGTGGCACGACGGGCGACATCGAAAGCCAGCCCTTCATCGAAGCTATCCGCCAGGTGTCCATGGAATTAGGGCGTAAAAACTGCTGTTTTATCCACGTCACGCTGGTGCCCTTTATCACGGGTTCTTGCGAGCTCAAGACCAAGCCGACGCAGCATTCCGTCAAGGAATTGCAGGGCATGGGTGTCGCGCCGGACATCATCGTCGCGCGTGCGGACGAACCGCTCGGAGAAAACGTCAAGGAAAAAATCGCCATGTTCTGCAACGTGAAAAAGGAAAACGTTATCGAAAATCTGACCCTTTCCACGCTGTACGAGGCGCCCGTCATGCTGGAAAAACAGCATTTTTCCGCAAGGGTATGCGAGGTTCTTGGGTTAAAGGCGAAAAGAGCTGATCTTAAGGATTGGAATGCTATGCTTGCCCGCGTGAAAGCGCGCAAGGGCAGCGTGAAAATTGCGCTTTGCGGCAAATACGTGCGCCTGCACGACGCCTATCTTTCGGTGGCGGAGGCGCTCACGCACGCGGGATACGAAAACGGCGTATTCGTGGATATCGACTGGGTGGACAGCGAGGAGTTGACGGAACAAAACGTCGTAAAAGTTCTCGGGAGCGCGGACGGTATTCTGGTGCCCGGCGGTTTCGGCGGGCGCGGCGTGGAAGGAAAGACCGTCGCGGCGAAATACGCGCGGGAAAACGGCGTGCCTTTTTTGGGGATTTGCCTCGGCATGCAGGTTGCAGTCATCGAATTCGCCCGCGATGTCTTGGGGATTGCCGACGCGAATTCTTCGGAATTTGCGCCCGAGGGCGAACATTCAGTCATCGACCTCATGCCCGACCAGCAAGGCGTGAAGATGGGCGGGACCATGCGCCTCGGTGCCTATCCGTGCGCGGTTCGCGCAGGCTCGCGCTTGGAGGAGATTTATAAAAAGGACCTTCTTTCCGAACGGCATCGCCACAGATACGAATTCAACAACGATTACCGCGAAATTTATGAAAAAAACGGCATGACGATCAGCGGTACTTCGCCGGACGGCAGGCTCGCGGAGGCGGTGGAAATTAAGGAGCATCCGTTTTATATCGGCGTACAGTTCCACCCCGAATTCAAATCCCGTCCCAACGCCGCGCACCCGCTCTTCGCCGCATTCGTGAGCGCCGCAAAAAAACGTCACGGAAAATAAAAATATTCGAATGTTTCTTTGCCGTTGACAAAACAAACCTTACGGAGTACAATATAGTCAATATGACTTCGAGGTGGAAATATGTTGTTTAAAAACGGAGAGAAAATTCTTTTTACAGGAGATTCCGTTACCGACGCGGGCAGGGCTCGCCCCGTGGGTATCGTCGGCGGTTTGGGTTCGGCGTACGTCGCCGTCATCAGCGATTTTTTCGGCGCGTTTTGTCCCGAAATGCGATTGCCAGTATATAACACGGGCGTTTCGGGCAATACTTCGCGCGATCTGCTCGCCAGATTCGACGAGGACGTAATTGCCCTTCAGCCCGATACGGCGGTCATCTTGATCGGCGCGAACGACGTATGGCGTCAGTACGATTATCCCGACTATACGGAAAGGCACGTTTATCCCGAAGAATACGAACAAAATTTGCGCGCTATGATCGATAAAGCTCAGTCGGCAAAAATAAGAGTCATTTTAATGACGCCCTTTTATATTGAGCCGAACCGTGAAGATCCGATGCGCAAGCGCATGGACGAATACGGCGAAATCGTCAAAAAGCTGGCAAAGGAATACGGCGTTTTATGCATCGATTTGCAAAAGCCGTTCGATAAATATCTGCAATACCGATATCCCGCTTTTGTGGTGTGGGATAGGGTGCACCCTAACCGTATCGGCAGTATGCTCATTGCCCGTGAGTTCCTCAAAGCTGTCGGTTTTGACGGGTTTTGGTGAAAACGGTTGAAATTTTAATCGATGAAAAATTCAAAAAACAAGCCTTCGGGCTTGTTTTTTTCGTGCAGGCGCGGCAAAATCTGCCGCGCCTGCGCATAGGTTAAAGGATTTTAAAACTTTATTTAAATATCGTTGTAAAATATAATGAACGGCAAAATTCGGCAAAAAACGCAAAAATCATCGTGAATATACATAAAAAAACAAAATTCCGCCGAAAACTTAAAAAAATTTTACACCTTTAACGCACTTTCGGCAAAAGTCGACAAAAAATCCTCGAAAATAACACGGCAAAAAAGAGTTTATGTGATATTGTAATTACATCACAGAAAGGCGCGGTAAGCGCTAAATAAAAGGAGGTTGTCAAATATGGATGCGGAAAGTTTGTTGATTTTCGTAAAAACGATGTTGGGAGAGGAAATTATCGGCAGGATCGATATGCATGGCGATTCGTTGTTTTTAACGTTCGCCGACGGAAGTCAAAGGATCATCACCGTGGCATAATTCCCGATTTTCGCGCCGAACGCTTTGAAAACGCGCGAAAATATGGTATAATGCGTTTATGGTAAAAATCTTGTTTGTGTGTCACGGCAATATCTGCCGTTCGCCCATGGCGGAATTTTTTATGCGCGATCTCGTCGCAAAGCGCCGCCGCAGCGATGCTTACGAAATCGCCTCCGCCGCTACGAGTAGCGAGGAAATCGGCAATCCCGTGCATTACGGGACGAAGAAAAAGCTTGCGGAGCTGGGCATTTCCGTGTTGGGCAAGCGGGCGAGAAGGCTTACGGAATCGGACGGAAAATATTACGATTATCTCATCGGCATGGACTCTTATAACGTGCGGGACATGAAACGTATCGTCGGCGCGCAATATGCGGATAAAGTGTATCGCCTGCTGGATTTCACGGCGGAAAAACGCGACGTAGCCGACCCGTGGTATACGGGGGATTTCGACGTTACGCTCAAAGACGTCGTCAGCGGCTGCACGGCGCTTTTCGAAAAGCTGGAAAGCGGCGTATAGTCTTTAGGTAAAAAACAAATCAACGAAAAGTACGAGGGACGGAAAAATTTCCGGCCCTCGTAAAATTTTAAAAGGAAATTCGGTATAAAAAATCGTTTGCGTTTTTTTGTAAAAGTTCGCTTTGTCGCTCTCGCCGTCGGTTCAATCGGCATGCGCTTTCGTCAGGTCGGCGTCGTTTTTAAAACCGCGCAGCACCTTATAGGTAACGGCAAAGGAAACGGCAAGGGAGATAAAATCCGCTATCGTCTGCGCCCAGATAAGTCCGCTTAGCCCGAACAGCGCCGCCGCGCCGTAGAGCACGGGAATGAGGATATAGCCTTGCCGAGAGAGGGCGAGCAGGGAGGCGCGGAAGGACTTTCCTATCGTTTGCAGCATCATGTTGCTGACGATGACGTGCGACATGAACGCGAAGCTCAAAAGCTGTGCGCGCAGCATGCGCGTGCCTACGTCGATGACTTGC
Organism: uncultured Bacillota bacterium; assembly: GCA_949290895.1. Lineage (GTDB taxonomy): Bacteria > Bacillota > Clostridia > Christensenellales > Borkfalkiaceae > UMGS775. Next base: position 14,166 of record CASETU010000026.1, on the reverse strand, counting down.
GGATCGTTGCGCTGGAACTGCTTTATGAGCCACGGCGAAACGAAGAACGCGGCGACGGAAAGCGCCAAAAGAAAGACAAAACAGACTTTCACGCAGAACCAGAAGGAATCGTAAACGCGGCGGTATTTCTTTGCGCCGTAAGAATAACCGCATACCGGCTGGAACCCCTGCCCGAACCCGATGAGCGCGGCGGAGGCAAAGGAAGTAATTTTCGATACGATGGACACGGCGGCGATGGCGGCGTCGTTTCCGTAAATGCCCGCCACGTCGTTGAAACAAATAGTGGCGACGGAGGTAATGCCTTGTCTGCAAAGGGAGGGCAGTCCGCCGCGCACGATGGAAAACAGATAGTGTTTTTGAAAGCAAATGGCTTTCGGGCGCAGTTTGATGCAGTCGCTTTTTTCCAGGGCGACGAACAAAATGATAAAGCTGATCGCCTGCGATACGACGGTCGCCGCCGCGGCGCCCGTCACGCCCATATCGAACGTGAAGATGAATAAGGGATCGAGAGCGATATTCAGTACGCCGCCCGCGGAGATGCCGAACATCGAATAGTAAGCGTTTCCCTGAAAACGCATCTGGTTATTCATGACGATCGCCCCCGTCATCACGGGCGCTCCGAAGAGAATGACGCTCATGTATTCTTCGGCGTACGGGCGTATTGTGGGGGTGGAGCCGAGCACGGTCAAAAGGGGTTTCAAAAACAAAAGTCCGATCGCCATCAAAATGAGCGAAAAAGCTATGGCGCAGAAAAAGCCCGTGGACGCCATCTTTTTCGCGCTTTCTTCATCGCCTTCGCCGAGCTTGCGGGAGATGAAGTTTCCCGAACCGTGCCCGAAAAAATATCCGAAAGCCTGGATAAGCGTCATGACGGGCAGGACGACGCCCACCGCGCCCGTCGCGCTGGTATTTTGCATCTGCCCCACGAAAAAGGTGTCCGCCATATTGTAAAAGGTGGATATGAGCATGCTTACGATGGACGGGATCGCCAGCTTGATGATGAGCGGTTTTACGGGCCCGTTCGTCAGCATTTGCGTTTTGTTTTCCTGCGTATGAGAATGTTTCACGATATGTACCTTTTTAAAGTATATCAAAGTTTCAGCCGAAATGCAAACCCTTTGATCGGTATATTGTCCTTACTTCAATTTATGTCGCGCCCGTTTTGTTTGCGCAAAATTATTTTCGATAAGTCAATCGAATTCCGATAAAACGTCAAAATAATTTTCCGCTATGCAAATCTCTTTACGATATACGTTCCTGTCGTTCCCGAAACGGCAAAAAACGCGAATTTATGTTCGCGTAAAGCGCTTGTCGGAAAATGTCGTATTTTCGCCGATAAAGCTCTTTTTTCCTATCGCTAAGGCATAAAATTTCCACTGTGCGCGTAAGTTGATACGGGGAGTTATCCACATTGCAATTCTCAAAAAGCGCGCTTTATGTGGATAACTCCCCGATTTTAAGAAAGTTATCCACATTTTCAGGAGGTCAATCGGTGTTCATAGTAAAAGGTAAAAATTTGCTCGTCGCGGGGGTGCTCGCGCTCGCCTGCATCGCCGCGGCGGTGTGTATCGGTGCGATGAACAAAACGGAAAATCACGTTTCCGCGTCGGAAATCAAGGTCGTTATCGACGCGGGGCACGGCGGCGTGGACGGCGGCGTTACGGGGATAAAAACGGGCGTGAAGGAAAGCGTGCTCAATCTCGCCGTCGCGCGGAAACTCGCAAAGCATTTTAACAACGCGGGGATAGATACCGTGCTTACGCGCGACAGCGACGCGGGACTTTACGGCACGGCTACGGGCAATTTGAAACGCAAGGACATGGAGGCCCGCCGCGACATCATTTTAAAGGAAAAACCCACGCTGGTCATTTCCGTACACATGAACAAGTATTCCGTTTCTTCCCGCCGCGGTGCGCAGGTGTTCTTCGACGAGAACAACGAATATGGCAAAATGCTTGCCGACTGCGTGCAGGAAAGTTTTAACGCCATGGAGGAGGCGGTGCGGCAGTGTTCCGCTCTAAAAGGGGATTACTATATCCTTAATTCCCATCCGTACCCCGCGTGCATCGCGGAATGCGGATTTTTATCCAATCCAGAAGACGAGGCGCTTTTGGTAACTTCGGAGTATCAGGATAAAGTCGCCTATGCGATTTTTAAAGGAGCCATAGATTATCTTACCGAAACCACTTCTTACGCGCAGAATTTCGGACACGGGGAATACGTATAGCCCGATACGGAAAAATCATTCGTTATTTCGGCGCGCCGCGCTTTTTTTGCCGCGGCGCGCTTTTTTTCGGAAAATCGCTTTGCCGCGTCATGTTCCCCTTGAAAAAACATATTCTTGCGGTATAATGCAGATAAGCGCGGGAAGACGGCGCGAGGTGGATTATGGATACAGGGGAAATTATTTCGCTCATCGGGCTGATCGTTTCGATCGCGGTGTGCCTTACGGGGACAGTCGTTTTCTTCAAAAATGCGGGGAAGGACGCCGCCGAACGCGGCGGAAAAAACGCGGAGATTTTGAGTAAAATCGACTTTATTAAGGTGCAGACCGAATTGATCAGCGCGAAAAGCAACGCTATTTCCGAAAAGCTGGACGATCAGAATGCGCGGCTGATCGTCGTGGAACAAAAGGCGGAATCGGCAGGTTTGCCCGATTTGCCCGCAAAGATCGCGCGCCTAGAGGAAAGTTTGAAGTCGGCGCACCGCAGAATAGGCGAGCTGGCGGAGGACATTAAAATACAAAGGGAGGAGGAAAAATGACGGAAGAATTTTTGAGCATACTCGTGTCCGCGGCGGGAACGGTGTTTACCGCCCTCGTCGGAATGCTTTCGGCATACGTCGTCAAGCTGATAAAAAGCAAAATATCCGATACGCGCGTCGCAAGGGTGTTGCAGACGGCGGCGGAATGCGTGTCCGCGAGCGTGCGAGCGACGGCGCAGACCTATGTGGACGAGTTGAAAAAAACGGCAGCTTCGATGCCGCCGCGCAGAGCGAGGCTTTTGAAAAGGCAAAGAGCACGGCGCTCAAGATGCTCGGCGACGCGGCGAAAAAGACGCTTGCCGAAATCTTCGGCGATGTGGACGAATACCTTTCGGCGCAAATCGAAAGCGAAGTCAAAAACATCAAGCAAGCGGCTTAAAAAACGGCGTAAGGCGAGCCGCAAAAAGCGTCGTCGATTGCAAAAAACATTGACAATTGCGAAAACGCCGACGATATGCGCCCGCCCCGAATTCGGGGCGGGCGCATATTTTTTTACTATCGAAAAAAGCACGCGAATGGCGGGAAACGTAGCGGCGGGGAAAAATAAAGACGCGCAATATACGGTTTTGCCCCGCACATTTCGGCGGCGAGAAAGGCGGGGCGTCGCGGTGCTTTGCGGCGAAAAAGAGAAACACGGGTAAAAGGAAAAAGCGGAGCGGGGCGGAAAAAAAGGGAGGAAAAAAGAAAGGCGGAAAAACGCCGTATGCGCACATTTTTTCGGTTTTGCGAATTTTATGTAATAGCGTAAATCTTCATTTTTCGGTTTGCGGAAAAGCTTTTTCGGTTCGGGAAAGCTTCTATTTTTTAGCTTTTAAGTGTCTTAAAATATAAAAAAATAATTCTTTTATGCAAAATTGTTTGACAAATGCGATTCGTAAAGCTAAAATATACGGGAATTGAAAAATATCTCCGCAAGCGAAAATAAGCTTAAAAAAGCGCGTGCGGGATTAAAATAGGATCGACAGGAGGTAAAATGCAGCAAAATAACATGGCGGAGCGCGTGCGCGCATTCAAGGCGGCGGGCGTAGATATCCGCGACGAAAACAGCGTATATATCGACGACGGAGCGGAAATCGCCGCGGGCGTCGTGATTTGGCCGAACAATCATATTTACGGCAATACGAAGATAGGTGCGGGGACGGTCATCGAGCCGAACAACGTCATTTACGACAGCGACATCGGGGAAAACTGCTGCGTGCTCGCCAGCGTGATGAAGGGCGCGAAACTCGGCAGAAACGTCAGCGTGGGGCCCAACGCATACCTGCGGGAGAAAAGCGAAGTCGGCGACGACTGCCGCGTGGGCGATTTCGTGGAAATCAAAAACGCCGTCATCGGCGCGGGCACTAAGATCGCGCATCTCACCTACATAGGGGACGCCGATGTGGGAAAGAACTGCAATTTCGGGTGCGGGGTGGTGTTTGCCAACTACGACGGCAAAAACAAATACCGCACGACGGTGGGCGACGAGTGCTTTATCGGCAGCAACTGCAATCTCGTCGCGCCGCTCAACGTGGAAAGCGGCGCGTTCGTGGCGGCGGGAACGACGGTCACGAAGGAAGTGAAAAAAGATACTTTCGTCATCGGCAGGGTGCGCCAGCAGGAGAGCGAAACGCTGAAAAGACGCTTTATCCCGTGGCGGAAAAAAGGAGAAAAACATGCTTGAATATTTCGGAACGGACGGCATTCGCGGCAAGGCGAACGAATTTTTATCGGGCGAGCTCGCCTTTAAGTGCGGCAACGCCCTCGCGCAACTGAAGAAAAACGCGCTCATTATAATCGGCAGGGACACGCGCGTATCGGGGGAAATGCTCACCCTCGCGCTCTCTGCGGGCGCAATGGCGGGGGGCGCGGATGTGTACGACGCGGGCGTTATCCCGACGGCGGGCGTGGCGTATCTCGTAAGACATTGCAACGCCGATTTCGGCGTGGTGATTTCCGCGTCGCACAACCCAGCGGAGTATAACGGCATCAAGGTCTTTTCTTCGCGCGGCTATAAACTCGAAGAGCACGAGGAAGAGCGCATCGAAAGAAAGATGATTTCGCAAATCTTTGTAAAAAGCATGGACGTGGGCAGATTTCTGCAACGTTTCGATTTGGCTCAAGAATATGAAAGCAGTCTGCTTTCCGCGTTCGAGTGCGACCTTTCGGGCATGAAGATCGCTCTCGACTGCGCGAACGGCGCGGCGTATAAGATCGCCCCCGAGCTTTTTCGCAGGGCGGGAGCGGAAGTCTTTTCTTTCGGGACCGACGCGGACGGAGCGAGTATCAACCGCGAGTGCGGTTCGCTGCACACCGAGCGGCTTTCTGCCTTCGTCCGCGAGTACGGCTGCGACGCGGGATTCGCTTTCGACGGGGACGCCGACCGCCTCATCGCCGCCGACGAGAACGGCAATATCGCCGACGGCGACAAGCTCATCTATATGTTCGCTTGCGATATGCAGGAGTGCGGCGCGCTCAAAGGCGGCGCGGCGGTGGGAACCACGCACACCAACATGGGCGTGGAACGCGCCCTGCGCGAAAAGGGGATAGAATTGCTCCGCAGCGACATCGGCGACAAATACGTCAAGGAACTGATGCTAAAACGTGGGAGCAACGTGGGCGGCGAGCAGTCGGGGCACATCATTTTGACCGATTACGCCACCACGGGCGACGGGATTTTGTCGGCTGTGATAGCTGCTTGCGTCATGAAACGGAGCGGGAAAAAGCTTTCCGAGCTCACCGACGTAAGGCTTTTTCCGCAATATAATATCAACGTGCCCGTGCAGGACAAAGTGCGAGTCCTTGGCAGCGACGCGCTTCGCGCGGAGCTGGAAAACGCCCGCAAAAAACTGGACGGGCGCGGCAGGATCGTCGTGCGGGCGTCGGGAACGGAACAGGTGATAAGGGTGTTTGCCGAAACGCAAAGCGAATCGCTTTCCGAAGAAACGGCGCGTTCCGTCGCGCGGTTTATCGAAAAAACGGAAGACTGACGCCGCTTTTTGCGGAGGAAAGCCTGACTTTTGCGGCATTGCGGGCAGACGCGGCAAAGTGCAATGCCTTTACTGTTTTGTTTGACATCTCCGCCTTTTTCGGATACAATTAACTCAAAAGCATAAAAGGCGGAAAATCAGATGAAATATGCGGTGGTCGTCGGCGCGGGCGGCGGTATGGGAAAAGCGACGTGCGCGCTTTTGGCGAAAAACGGTTATAAGGTATGGGGATTGGACGTTTCCTTTCCGGAGGAAACGAACGACTTTTCTCCCGTTCTCACCGATATTACCGACATGCGGGCGGTGGAAAGGGCGTTTGAAAAGGTAAAAAGCGAAACTTCCCGCATAGACGCCCTCGTGCACATGGCGGGGATTTATCGGCTCGATTCCCTCGTCGAAATGTCCGAAGAAACCTTTTCGGGGGTCTTTCAGATAAACCTCTTCGGGGTGTACCGCGTCAATAAAGTTTTTCTGCCTCTTTTGGAAAAGGGGAGCAGAATCCTCATCACCACCAGCGAGCTTGCGCCCCTCGACCCGCTGCCGTTTACGGGGATTTACGGGCTGAGCAAGACGGCACTGGAAAAGTACGCGTATTCTTTGCGCATGGAGCTGCAGCTTTTGGGTATAGACGTTATCGTCATTCGCCCCGGCGCGGTGCGCACGGGACTTTTGAGCGTTTCCACAAGACAGCTCGACGCCTTTTGCGAAAAGACGGCGCTTTACCGCTGTAACGCGGAACGCTTTCGCAATATCGTCAACGGCGTGGAAACGAAAAGCGTTCCCCCCGAACGGATCGCCGCGGCGGCGCTCGGCGCGCTCAATGCGAAAAGGGCGAAGTATGTCGTCAACGTCAACCGCAATTTGGGACTGCGGCTGTTAAACGCCTTGCCCGCCCGCATGCAGACGGCGATCGTAAAAAAGATACTCAAACCGAGAGATAAAAAACTAAAAGGTTAATGACGCTCAAATAAATTCGCTAAACACGCCCGCAAAAAGCGATAAACGCTTTTTACGGGCGTGTTGATAAGCTTTGACCGCCCCGCGCGAAATTTTCGCGCGGGGCGGCTTTTTTGTGGGCGGAATAATTTTTCACTCAGACGGCGGCTTTTTTGCAAGCGAAAGGGTTTTCGCGCGGACGGTTTGCAAATTTTGTGAAGAAAAAGGCGAGCCGCGGCGGTTTGTCGTTTTCGGACGGGCGGGGCGATGCGGGCGGTTTCGGGAGCGCAATAAAACTTCCGCTTTGCGAGGCGGGCGAAATTAAAGAGCGCGCTTCAATTTAATTGTGTTTTCGCGGAAAATAGAGTATAATAAAATAAAATGGAAAGGTTCGATCTCGGCGACAAGCTGACAAAGGAAAAAGCCGCCAACATGAACGCCGTCGTGCTGGCGTTCGTGGGCGACGCTGTATATTCGCTTTACGTGCGCGAAAAGCTGGCGTTTTCTTCCGACGCGAAGGCGGGAGAACTCAATCGCCTGGCGACGAAAGAAGTGCGCGCCACCGCGCAGGCGGCGTTTATCGCAAAGCTGATGCCCGTGCTCACGGAAGAGGAGCTCGCCGTCTACAAGCGCGCGCGCAATTCCAAAAAGAGCACAAAGTCCAAAAGCAGCAGCGTGCAGGAATACAATATGTCCACGGGGTTCGAGGCGGTGCTGGGGTATTTGTACGTCACGGGTAACACCGCGAGGTTGAACGAACTTTTGAATTTTAAGGTGCAGGAATGAAAGTAGAAGGAAAAAACGCCGTTCGGGAACTTTTGAAAACCGAAACGAAAATCGAAAAAATACTTGCGGAAAACTCTCTGCGCGACGGGGAAAGCCGTGCGATACTCGCGGAGGCGCGCGCGCAGGGCGTGCGCGTGCAATTCGCCGATAAGGGTGCGCTCGATCGGGAAAGCGAGACCCGCCGTCATCAGGGGCTCATCGCCTACGTGCCCGACTATAAGTACGCCGACGCCGACGAACTGCTCGCCGCGGCGGAAAATAAGGACGGGCTTTACGTCGTTTTGGACGGCGTTACCGACCCGCACAACCTCGGCAGCATTATCCGCGTGTGCGAATGCGCGGGGGTGGACGGACTGTTTTTCGCCGACCGCAGGGCGGCGAACGTGACGGATACCGTCATGCGCGTTTCCGAAGGGGCGGCGAACCATCTGAAGATAGCGCGCGTCGGCAACGTCAATACCCTGCTCGACGAGTTGAAAGATAAGGGGTACTGGATAACGGGCGCGGAACTCGGCGGCGAGAACATCTATAAAGCCGACCTTCGCGGCAAATGCGTGCTGGTCATCGGCGGCGAGGATACGGGCATCAAGCGGCTCACGAAGGAAAAGTGCGACCGCATCGCGGAAATCCCCATGTTCGGGAAGGTAAATTCCCTCAACGCCTCCGTGGCGTGCGGCGTGGCGGTTTTCGAGGCGGTGCGGCAGAGAAAAGGATTTTGAAATGCAATATGAAATACTGACGGACGAACAGCTGTGCGAGCGCGCGCAGTCGGGGGATATCGCCGCCATCGACGTGCTTATCGAGCGCTACCGCACGGTGGTCAAGAGCGTCGTGCATTCCTACTTTTTGAGCGGCGGCGATAAGGAAGATCTGCTGCAGGAAGGCATGGTCGGCGTGTTCAAGGCGATCAAGGGCTACAACGGCAAATCGGGGTTTAAGACATTCGCGTCGCTTTGTATCAAGCGTAACGTCCTTTCGGCGATCAAAGCCGACGGGCGGGACAAGCATAAGCCTTTGAACAATTCCGTTTCGCTGACGGGCGCGGACGACGACAAGAATTACGAAATTTCCGTCAATCGGGAAGTCATCGACCCCGAAACGGAGATCGTCAACCGCGAATCGCTTGCGGAACTCAAAGCAGGCATTCACTTTTCGCTGAGCAAATTCGAGCTAAAAGTGCTCAATTTATATCTTGGCGGCGCGTCTTACGAGACAATCGGCGAAAAGCTTGGCAAGGGTGCGAAGTCGGTGGACAACGCGCTACAGCGCATCAGAAAGAAGATAGAAAGAATAGTCAACGGAGAAGGTGCATAAATATGGCATATACGGCGATTTACAGAAAATACCGCCCGAAGACCTTCGACAAGATGGTCGGGCAGGACCATATCGTCCGCACGCTCGTCAACCAAATCGAAACGGGCAAGATCGGGCACGCGTATCTCTTTTGCGGGACGCGCGGCACGGGCAAGACCTCTACGGCGCGTATCTTTGCGCGCGCCATCAACTGCCTTTCGCCCGTCAACGGCTCGCCGTGCGGGGAATGCGAAGTCTGCCGCGCGCTGGAAGACCCGTCTTCCCTCGACGTGGTGGAAATCGACGCCGCGTCGAATAACGGCGTCAACGAAATCCGCGATTTGCGCGAAAAAATCGCCTATCCGCCCGTCTCCTGCCGTTATAAAGTTTATATCGTAGACGAAGTGCACATGCTGACGGCGGCGGCGTTCAACGCTCTCTTGAAGACGCTGGAAGAACCGCCATCGCACGCCGTGTTCATTCTGGCAACCACCGAGGCGCATAAATTGCCCGCGACCATTTTGTCGCGCTGTATGCGTTTCGATTTCAAACTGATACCTACCGAGCGGCTGGCGAGACTTGTCGGAGACATCTTCGACGACCTCGGCAGAAAATACGAAAAGGAGGCGCTTACCCTCATCGCCAAAGCGGGCGAGGGAAGTATCCGCGACGCGCTTTCCATTGCGGACGTGTGCGATTCTTATGCCGAAGGCGTGCTCACTTACGACGACGTGCTTTCAGTGCTCGGCACTTCCGATACGGGAAAAATCAAAAATCTCGTTTCCGCCGTTTTGCGCGGGGAGACGGGGGAGGTCTTTTCCTGTGTGGACTCCCTTGCGGCGCTCGGTAAAAGCATGGGCGTGCTTACCGCCGACGTCGTTTCCTATCTGCGCGATTTGCTGGTGGCAAAGACGCTGGCTCGGCCGAACGATGTACTCGCGCTCCCCGAGGATAAGCTTGCGGAATTAAAGGAAGTTGCCGCCCTCGCGCCCGCCGTGCGCATTTTAAGGTGCATGGAGATTTTCTCCGCGGCGGAGGCGGAACTCAAGTATACCACGCACCCCCGCATTTTGTTTGAAACGGCGGCAGTCAAAGCGGCAAAGCCGGAAAGCGATTTCACTATAGACGCCCTCGCGGCGCGCGTCAAAATGCTGGAAGAAAAGATAGAATCGGGCAATTTTACCCCCGCGAAATCCGCGGTCGGCGGCGAAAATAACGGCGCGGCAAAGGCGAATCATTCGTCGGAAACGAGTGGTTTAAAAAAGGATTCGGAGGGCGGCGCGAACGCCTTTACGGAACAAAAGCAGAACGACGCGGGGACGGATACTGCGCCCAAAGGCGGCGCGGGCGCGCTGTCGGCGCATAAGGCGGACGAGGTGATGGGCGTCATCACACGCGGGCTCCGTCAGAGCGGGGAGCTGATGCTCTGGGCGATCATGCAGCAGGGCTTAAAAGGCGAAATAAAGGGCAATACTTTTATTATCACCGCGAAAAACGACAACGATTACGGCGTGCTCACGAAAGAGGAAAATTATCGCGCCATAAAAAAACAGCTCGACAGATTCGACGGCGCGGAGTTGAAGATCAAGGCGGAAACGAGCGCGAAATACGCGGAAGAGTTCGCAAACGACGTGGACGAGATCAAGCGGATTTTCGGCGACGACATCGTTATCATAGATTAAAAAAGGAGAAAGGAAAATGGCAGGATTCAGAGGCGGTTACGGCGGCGGATTCGGCGGCGGCAACATGCAGAACTTGATGAAACAGGCACAGAAAATGCAACAGGAAATGGCGAAGGCGCAGGAAGAGCTGGAAAACGCGGAAGTCACGGGTAGCGCGGCAGGCGGGCTGGTGGAAGTTCGCGTGAACGGCAAGAACGAATTTTTAGGCATCACCATCAAACCCGAGGCGGTCGACCCCGACGACGTGGAAATGCTGGAAGACCTCATCACCGCGGCTATGAACGACGCGAAAGCGAAAGCCGACGAGCTTTCCAAAAGCAAGATGGGCGCGTTCGGCGCAATGGGGTCGATGTTTTAAGCGTTCCGCTTTTGTCTGTCCGAAATTTTCGGATATTTCGGAGCGCGCAGATTTAGCCGCCGTATAAAAAGCGGCGCATAAATTCGCATTTTTGAACCCGCAGGCAAAAAGCCGCCCGTGCGGCAAAGCGCAAGGCGGTTTTTACGAAGGTGCGGCGGAAAGCGGATTTTTTAGTCATACGGAAAAAAGATGAAAGTTTTTATAGAACCGATCGGCAGGCTTATCAACGAGTTTACCAAATTGCCGGGCGTCGGCGCAAAGACGGCGCAGCGCTACGCGTATAAAGTCATCAACATGAGCGACGAGGAGGCAAAGGCTTTTGCCGAAAGCATTCTCGACGCAAAGAAAAAAGTGCATTACTGCAAGATATGCGGCAACTTCGCCGAAGGCGACGTCTGCGACGTGTGCAAGGCGCGTTCCGCCGAGACCATCTGCGTCGTCAAGGAGCCGAAGGACTGTATCGCCATCGAAAAGCTTGCGGAATTCGACGGCGTGTATCACGTTCTGCACGGAACTATCTCGCCGATGAACGGCATAGGCCCTTCCGATATCCGCGTGAAGGAGCTGCTCGAGCGTATCAAGCAGGGCGGCGTAAAGGAAATCATTCTCGCCACCAATCCCGACGTGGAGGGGGAGGCGACGGCGATGTATATTTCGGGGCTCATCAAGCCCCTCGGCATCAAGGTCACAAGGCTTGCGAGCGGCATTTCCATCGGCACCGATTTGGAATATGCCGACGAAGTTACCCTCGCGCGCGCTTTTGTAGACAGAAAACAGATGTAGGAGTCGAGATGAAAATTACCGTTTTCGGGTGCGGGCGCTGGGGCTCGTTCATCGCCTGGTACCTTTCGGGCAGGCATTTTCCCGTCGCGCTTTATGGCAGGGAAAATTCGCCGCGTTTCAAGGAGCTTTGCAAAACGCGCAAAAACGAGTACGTCGATTTGAACGGCGACGTTCTTTTGACGAGCGATTTAATAGAGGCGACGAAGGCGGATACCTTCATCATCTCTATCAAAAGCGGCAACTTAAGAGAGCTTTTGCGCACGCTCAAACCCTACGGCTTGCATGAAAAAACCGTCGTCTTGTGCATGAAGGGGCTGGAAGAGGAAACGGGCAAACGCCTTTCCGTCATCGCGGAAGAAGAGGGCGCGGACAAAGATAAAATCGCCGTCTGGGTGGGGCCCGGACATATTCAGGCGTTCGCAAAGGGACTTCCGAATTGCATGCTCATCGATTCTGCGAACCGAGCGCTTACAAAGACCCTTGCCGACGCGTGGCGCAGCGACCTTATCCGCTTTTATTATGGCGACGACATCATCGGCAGCGAAGTCGGCGCGGCGGCGAAAAACGTGTTCGGCATTGCCGCGGGCATGCTGGACGGCGGCGGCTATTCCACTTTGAAAGGTCCGCTGATGGCGCGGGGCGCGCGGGAGATCTCGCGGCTGATCAAAGCCATGGGCGGCAACGAACTTTCGGCTTACGGGCTTTGCCATCTCGGCGATTACGAAACCACGCTTTTTTCGGAATTTTCCAACAACCGCGCGTTCGGCATGGCGTATGTCAGAAAGGAAAACTTTGACAAACTCGCGGAGGGCGTTTCCACCGCGAAGGGGCTGAAAAAGCTGGGCGAAACGTACGGCGAAGAACTGCCCATCACCAACGCCGTGTATTCCATTTTATACGAAAACAAAGACCCGATGCAGGTGTTTTTGAAACTCTTTTCCAGGAGCACCCGCGCGGAGTTTTAAGATATCGAATATTTTCCCGCGGAAAAAATCAAATAAAACAGACTAAACGATGATAAAGCGGCGCGCCGATATTCGGCGCGCCGCTTTAATTTTCTGCATACATTTTCAGAAGATAATCCCATTTTAACAACCCCGTTATGCGCAGTTGCGCAACATACCATGCGGGAATCGCCGCGCCCGCTTCGGCACAGGAGCGGCGCAAAACTTCCTTGGCACGCTCAATATTTTCGGGTGCGCACTGCAAGCAAAAATATTTTCCCCGCGGCAGACTGCGCACTTGAGGATACCCTTCGGCGTAATTTTCACATTCGATAAACATGCGACTGTCTTGTTCGAAAAGTACCGCCGCCGTCTCTCCGAACGAAAACTTTTCGCGGTCTTTTTCCGCTATCTCCCGATAAAAGTATGCACGGTAATCCCAAAGATTGCCGGCGTGCGGGAAGTCGGGAACCGAGGAGACGAAAATTTTCCTTTCGGGAAGCGTTTGCGCATATACGCCCTCCCGTTCGGGCGGTTGCGTTTCGGAAAGTTTTTCGTAAACTGCGCACGCGTGACGGATTTGGCTTATGCCTGTTTCAAGCTGCTTTATTTTTATACTTGCTTGCGTTTGCGCGTCCTGCAGACGTTTGATAACGCCGTTAAGGTTGTTTTCTTGCAGCAGTGCGGCGATGTCGGGTAGGGAGATGTCCATGCGCCTTAACAGCGCAACGGTCCGCAGGGCGACAAGGTCGTCGTCGGTATAATACCTGTATTCGGTATACTTATCCCGCCCGTGCGGCGGGACAAGTCCCGTGCGGTCGTAATGCCTCAGCGCTTCCGCCGTCAGCCCACAAAGCTTTGCCGCTTTCGATACGGTGTATTTTTTTTCCGTCATAACGATAATTCTCCTTGACATATGTGTTACACAAAGGTTTAAGCTGATTATATCATAAAAAAAGGAGAATGTAAAATGAAAAAAATATTTGTCTTGATGACGGTGTTTGCGCTGGCGGCCGTTGCGTTTGTCGGGTGTAACGGGGCTCCTTATGAAAAGCGCATTTTTGCGGCGGAGGAGAATGTCGCAAAAGTTTTTATCGAAGCGCGCGATCGCCGCTTGGAAATCGCAACGGGCGATTACGATTTTTTGACCGTGGAGTGTTACGAAAACGAAAAGGAATATTATATAGCGGAAGAAAAAGACGGCGTCTTTTCGTTAAAACTCGCTTACAATAAAGAATGGAGCGATTATATCGGCGCGGGCGGGGACAGGGATAAGCAGGTGATACGCCTTTACCTGCCGCAAACCGCATCGTTGGACGTCTTGTCGGTTTCCACTACGGGGCGCGACATCGTGCTAGGAAACGTGTCGGCGGGAGAAATTTCTTTGAACGCAAATAACGGCGATGTTTCTCTCGGCAAAGTTTTTGTAAAGAAGTCGCTTTCCGCGGCGGCAAAGAACGGAAACATAACGGGAAACGTCGTCGGTTCTTACGATGTCTTTCAAATGAATATCGCCGTCAAAAAGGGAAAGAGCAATCTGATGTCTAAGAGCGGCGGTGAAAAACTTCTTAATATCAGTGTTAATAACGGCGATATAAATATTTCTTTCACGGCATAAAAAAAGCGTCGGAAAAATTCCGACGCTTTGCGTT
>CASETU010000025.1 GCA_949290895.1 uncultured Bacillota bacterium | reverse complement strand
TTTTTCTTTTTATCTTCGTCAAAATCGTCCAGCGCGTCGATAAGATATATCCACTTGCCGAGATTGTAACTCAAATCCAACGCGACGGGAGAGGCTTTTTCTTTCAAAAGTTCTGCCGCAAGCTCCTTTACCATATTGCCGAACGGGTCGGCGGCGATGTCCAAACTGTCGCCGTTTTTCTTTTCGTAATCGCGAAGGCGCGCGTAATTCGCCTTGACGATAGCGTCGAACTGCGGTTCGGCGGCGCGGGCGCGCTTATACGCCTTTCTTAAAAAAGCCTGCTTGCCTTTGCCGCGGGAATCGTCTTCGATATCGTCGCGCACTTTATAATACGCCAAAATGACGTTCAGGCACGCGACGCGGTCGGTAAGTTCGTCCCGCTTAGCGACGGGGCGCGGCACAAACCAGTGCAGGACACAGCGCTTTTTTTCTATTTCGATATCCACGCCGAGCAAGTTATGAAACAGCGCGGAAAGGAACGTCAAATCGTACGTCAGCGTGAACCTGCCGCACTGCCCGCATTTTTTGCCGATACTCTTGCACAAACCGCAGTACATGGATTTATAGAGCATGGAATCTTTAATATATAAGTTGGGCAAATCCGTCCTGATATATCCGAACATTTATATCCTCACTCTCGGAAGCAGTCCGACTTTTTTATATACTTTCCTGAGCGTTTTGTTGGCGAGATATTCCGCCTTTTCCGCCCCTTGCGCGAGAAGTTGATCGATATACCCTTTATCTTTGAGCAACCTGTTCTTTTCCGCACGGATAGGCTCTATGACCGCAGCCACCGCTTCGCCCGTGCGCATTTTAAATTCCGCATAGCTCACGCCGTCGAATTCCTTTTCAGTTTCCTCGGGCGTTTTATTTGCAAAAAGCGAGTAAATATTGATGAGGTTGGTGATGCCGGGCTTGTCCTCCGCACGGCGGATTTCGCTGCCGCTGTCCGTTACCGCGCGCTTGAACTTGCGCATGATGGTGTCGGTATCGTCGTCCATCGAGATGAAAGCGTTGACGTTTTCGTCGGACTTACTCATCTTTTTATCGGGTTCCTGCAGGCTGTAAATCTTAGCGCCTACTTTACCGATATACGCTTCGGGCACTTTGAATGTCTCACTGTAACGGTTATTGAAGCGGATAGCCAAATCGCGCGTGAGTTCCAGATGCTGTTTCTGGTCTGCGCCGATAGGCACGACGTCCGCCTGGTAAAGCAGAATGTCCGCCGCCATCAGAACGGGATAATCCATCAACCCCATATTAATGTTGTCGGCATGCTTTAAGCTTTTATCTTTGAATTGCGTCATGCGCGAAAGTTCGCCGGGATAAGAAACGGTGTTTAAAATCCACGTCAGTTCGGTATGCGCCGAAACGTGCGACTGCAAAAAGAGTACCGATTTTACAGGATCGAGCCCGCAGGCAAGATAAAGCGCCGTCAGCTCGTAAGTGTTCGCGCGAAGGCACGCAGGGTCCTGTTTGACGGTCAGCGTGTGCAAGTCCGCCAGCATGAAGAGGCAGTCGTATTCGTCCTGCATGGCGCCCCAGTTCCTGATGGCGCCGAGATAATTGCCTATCGTAAGTATGCCGCTCGGCTGAATGCCGCTCAAAATAACTTTTTTCCCGTCCATTGTCTATTCTCCGCTATTTTATATCATTTTAGCACAACGATAAAAAAAAAGCAATTACAACGCGGTAATTGCTTGATTTATAAAGCCGTTTTTTACTTATTCAGGGCAAAACCCCTTACGATGTCTTTCAAATCTTCCTTTTTCGCCTTTTTATCGAAGCGAACTGCCTTGCTTTTCAAGGCGGAAATCTGTTCGGGCACGGGGACGGCGCTCTCCTTTTCCAGCTTATCCGCCGCGACAAACGGGTCGCTTTCATATTTCCCCGTAATCGCCTCGTATACGTCGGAAGGGAATTTATACGGGCTTGCCGTGGATAAAATGACTGCGGGACGTTCGGAACCGTTTTCGCACACATAACCGTCGTAAACGCTCATCGCCACGGCAGTATGCGGATCGAGCACGTATTCGTATTCTTCAAAGAAGTTTCCTATCGTTTCCGCACAGGACTCTTCCCCACAGAAATTCGCGTAAAACGTTTCCTTAAGCTGCGCGGCGCGCGCCTGCCCGACGTCGTATTTACCCGTTTCGGAAAGGGACTTCATCAAAGCTATCGTCTTTTCGGGGTCGCGGTTTTCCATGTCGAATATCAGCCTTTCGAGATTGCTGGACACCAAAATATCCATCGACGGCGACATGGTCTTGAAAAACTCGCGGTTGACGTCGTAAACGCCTGTTTCAAAGAAATCGGTCAGCACGTTGTTTTTGTTGGACGCGCAGACCAGCCTGCCGACGGGAAGCCCCATCTTCTTCGCGTAATAGCCTGCGAGGATATCGCCGAAATTGCCCGTAGGAACGACGAAATCCACCTTCTGTCCGAGCCGTATCTCCCCCGCGCCGACGAGGTCGCAATACGCCGAAAAATAGTACGCGATCTGCGGCGAAAGCCTGCCGAAATTCATAGAATTCGCCGACGAAAAGATAACGCCGTTTTCCTTGAGCTCTTTTTTAAATTCCGCGTCGGTAAAGATCTTTTTCACGGCGGTCTGACAGTCGTCAAAATTGCCTTCCACCGCCACTACGGAAACGTTGTCACCCTCCGTGGTCGCCATCTGCAGCCGCTGCATGTCCGCCACCCCTTCGTCGGGATAGAACACCATGATCTTGACGCCCTTTTTATCCTT
>CASETU010000024.1 GCA_949290895.1 uncultured Bacillota bacterium | reverse complement strand
TGCGAAAAATTCTTCCGCGCTCGCATAACAACGATCTTCGGGAACGCCGAACCCGTCTTGCGCCTGTTTGCGCAAAGCCGGTACGGGTTCGGCTATAACCACGAGTTTCATTTCCCTTTCCTCTTTCAAAAGCCTCGCGAACATCTGCCCGCGGCTTCCGAATCCGATAATAGCACAGGTTTTCATTTCTTTATCCTCCGATATGCCTTTCGTTAAGGCTTGATCATCGCCATGTGGCTCCAATTTACAAAACATTCGAAAGAATTTTTTGACCGTTTTCGTGCATAAAACGCTCTCCTTCCCCTGTTTTATCCTGTATTTTACGGTTTAACAGAATACATTATAAAACAAGGCACAGCGGAAATCAATACCGCTGTGCCTTAAACTATTGTCAATTTCTACGAATTTAGAAATCAAAATTATCAAATTCATGCAAAGCCCTGTAATAGGTGTTCGGGCTGTTAAAACCGCAAAGCTCACACGCCTTGCCTATCCCCATGCCTGGGTCTTCCTTTATCTTTTTCATCACCTGCTGCACTCTGTAACGGTTGAGATAAGTGCGGAAAGAAAGATTGATATACTTATTGAACAGCATGGAGAAATGATTCGGACTGTAACCGAACTTCGACGCGATTTCCGCTACGGAAATATTTTTATCGTAATTATCTTCGATATATTTTAAAACGTTCACGATAAAATAGGATTTATCGGATTTCTTTTTCGTTTCCGGCGGATACCTGTCCGCAAGGTATCCGAGCACCCAGTTCACGAACCCCGTCCGCATGAGCAGGTTGCAATTTTGCCACTCTCCCGAAAAAAACGCACAGGCTTTGATGAGCAGACAATTCCCGTCCTCCTTGCTTTCCATGAACATCGGAAAAACGCCTTCGTAAATGCTTTGAAAATTTTTCTGGTAACTGTCGGAAATGACCATTACGTACAGCTCCGTTTCGGGCGTGCTTTTGTAAATATGCGTAACGTAACTGTCGGCAAAAAACACGTCGCCCGCGTGCAAGGTCTTTTTTTCGCCGTTCGCACAGACGAAAAACTCGCCTTTCACGACGACGACCATTTCCACGCTGTTGTGAAAATGCGCGCGGTTATTTTCGTTAAAGAGATGCGCAAAATAGAAATGATTTACCTTATCCGCATCGGATTCATAATAGCTTTCTCTTTTCATTTTACCTCGTAACATCTTAAGTTTATTACGTCATTTATATTCTTATATTTAATAAATTAAAACTACACTTTTTTTAAACTTCTGATACATTGTTCTCGCCATCTGTTCCATAACGACTTTATAAAAATCATCGTCCTGAAACAGCTCTGCAAACGCGTCGGACTGCAAAGCATAACACTCCCCCGCTTTTGCGGCAAAAAAAACTTTTTCCAAAGACAGGAAGTTACACAGCCTTGCGCCTTTGCGGGATTTCCCGCACCGCCGACTTTACAAAACACTATACCGTGCTTTTGAGTTAAGATTACAATAGGTTTATCAAACTTTATCACATCATTTTTTATGAGTAAGTTCCTCAAGATACCGCACCCAACCCTCAAGTTCAACAAAATCACCTTTTTTTAATGCATTGAAATATTTTTTGTAGCCATCAGGATAGTTATCTTTCATAAACGCTAAACTTTTTGGTCCCTCGTAAGTCTTTTTATTGATATTGCAAAAAATTTCCAAACTGTCAACTAATACCCAATGCAATCGAAAAAGGCCTTCTGCATCATTCCTCTTTGCCCGATCACACATTTTTTTACACCATTCTATGTCCGACAATATTTCTTCTTCAGATTTTAAAGTAAGTAAATTTTTAGAAATTAGTCCTTTAACTGCATAATCTTGGTAACAATAAGTTTGGACAATTCATATCTCTTTTCCGGAAATGTCCATGTTATAAAGTCGATTGCGATCTCTTGCCGGGCAAGCGTTCCCCCTCCATGCCCTTGTTTCGATCTGATTCCTGTAGCTCGCGTATTTTTTATCCATAATTTTGCAGTCATTGTAAATGACGGTTGCCTTGTTTTTTCT